>NZ_SZZH01000005.1 GCF_005298075.1 Nakamurella flava | reverse complement strand
TGTCGGGGTCGTTGGTGCAGTGGCTGCGCGACAACCTGGGCATCATCTCCTCGGCCCCGGAGATCGAGACGCTGGCCAACACCGTGGAAGACAATGGTGGGGCGTATTTCGTGCCCGCGTTCTCCGGCCTGTTCGCCCCCTATTGGCGGGACGACGCCCGCGGGGCGATCGTCGGTCTCACCCGGTATGTGAACAAGGGGCATCTGGCGCGGGCGGTGCTGGAGGCCACCGCGTTCCAGACCCGTGAGGTGCTCGATGCGATGAACGCCGACTCCGGGGTCGACCTGACCGCGTTGAAGGTCGACGGCGGCATGGTGGTCAACGAGACGTTGATGCAGTTCCAGGCTGACATCCTCGGGGTCCCGGTGATCCGGCCGGTGGTGAACGAGACCACCGCCCTGGGCGCGGCGTACGCCGCCGGCCTGGCCGTCGGGTTCTGGGAATCCGAGGACGACATCCGCGCCAACTGGGCCGAGGACAAGCGGTGGAACCCGCAGATGGACCCCACCGAACGCGACCGGCTGTACCGGCAGTGGAAGAAGGCCGTCACCAAGACCATGGACTGGGTCGACGACGACATCAGCGCCACCTGACCAGCCGCGCAGCATCGGGGCCGGCCGCCCGCGACAGGGCGGCCGGCTTCGTGCATGTTTGCGGCGACCGTCCAGGAGGGAAAGGGCATGGGTGTGACTGACCTGCTGCTGGGCCCCGTGCTGCGGCACGTCGGCGAGACCGATGCGACCGTCTGGGTGGAGACCGACGCCCCGGCCACGGTCACCGTGCTGGGCTGCTCGCAGGAGACGTTCACCGTCGCCGGGCACCACTACGCGCTGGTCGTCGTCACCGGTCTGACCCCTGGATCGACGAACGAGTACACGGTGCAGATCGACGGCGCCCAGGTCTGGCCGCTGGCTGACAGCACCTTCCCGGCCAGCCGGATCGCCACCCTGGGCCAGGACCGCCCCGTCCGCATCGCGTTCGGTTCCTGCCGCTATGCCACCGCCGAGGCCATCGGCACGTCGAAGGGCTACGACGCCGACGCCCTCGACGGGTACAGCCGTCGTCTGGCCCGCCAGGTGTCAGGGGTCGCGGGAGACCGGTTGGGCGACAACGACACCGACCCGCTGCACCGCTGGCCGACCGCACTGATCATGTTGGGCGACCAGGTCTACGCCGACGAGACGTCCCCGGCGACCCAGAAGAAGATCAAGGCCAAGCGGGACATCACCAAGGGCTCGAAGGACCAGGTCGCCGACTTCGAGGAATACACCTGGCTCTATCACGAGTCATGGGCCGACCCCGATGTCCGCTGGCTGATGTCGACCGTTCCGTGCTCGATGATCTTCGACGACCACGACGTCCGGGACGACTGGAACACCTCGGAGGCCTGGCGGCAGGACGTCAAGAAGACCGACTGGTGGTCCGAGCGCATCATCGGCGGGCTGTCGTCCTACTGGGTCTACCAGCACATCGGTAATCTGAGCGTGGGTGAGCTGGCCGAGAACGATCTCTACGCAAAGGTTCTCGAGGCCGGCCGGGACGGCGGCGACGCCGAGCCGATCCTGCGGGAGTTCGCGGTCGCGGCCGATGCGGAGGCCGACGGGGCCAAGGGAGCCCGCTGGTCGTACCGGCGGGACTTCGGCGACGTCCGCCTGCTGGTCATCGACTCCCGGTGCGGGCGCATCCTGGCCGACGGCCGCCGGACGATGGTCAGCGACGCCGAGTTCGACTGGATCGAGCAGCAGGTCGAGGGCGACTACGAGCACCTGCTCATCGGCACCTCCCTGCCCTGGTTGATGCCGCGGGCGCTGCACGACGTCGAGGCATGGAACGAGCTGATGTGCGCCGGCCGGCGCGGCAAGTGGGCGGCCAAGGTGTCCGAGAAGCTCCGTCGCGCCGCTGATTTCGAACACTGGGCCGCGTTCTCCGAGTCGTTCCAGCGATTCACGGCGATGATCGCCGCCGTCGGTCGCGGCGACTACGCCACCGCCGACGGCAAGGCCCCGGCGACCGTCTGCGTGCTGTCCGGGGACGTCCACCACGCCTACGTGGCCCACCCGGAATTCACCCCGGCCGACGGGGTGCGCTCGCAGGTCTACCAGTTGACCTGCTCCCCGCTGCACAACCGGGTGCCAGCCGTGGTCAAGGTCGGATTCCGGGCGGCCTGGAGCCGGATCGCCGAACGGTCGACCCGGGTCCTGCTCGGCACCATCGCCCGGGTGCCCCGGCCGCCGGTGGAATGGACCCGCACCTCGGGACCGTACTTCGGCAACGACCTGATGACCCTGACCCTGACCGGCCGCCGGGCCGATCTGCTGCTGGAGCAGGCCGGCCCCCGTCAGGACGACCCAACCCTGAGTGCCCGGCTGGCGCTGCAATTGGCCGATGGTCGGTCGTGACGACGCTGCGTTCTTGAGCGCCCGGCTGGCGCTGCAATTGGCCGATGGTCGGTCGTGACGACGCTGCGTTCCTGAGCGCCCGGCTGGCGCTCTGCGATGGGCCGGCGGCCGGTTCGCCGCGACCCCGTTTCGGGAGTTCTTCGTCCGCCCCACGGAGGATCACTTGCCGCCCCGGTTACGGTCCGAACCGGCGGAGGCATCGTCGGCGACGGGGGAGAGCAATGCGGACTGGCGCAGGACCGACAGGATGGAACGGCTTCGGGGCGTTCCCGGGCATGCCGGCGATGCCGGGGTTCGGCGGCTTCCCGGTGATGCCGGCGTTCGGCGGTTTCCCGGCCATGCCCGGCTGGGGTGGCGTGGCGGGTCGGGCGACGACCGGGCGTCCGCGGAGCCCGGAGGCGATGCTCGACGCCCTGTTCTACGACGTCGACGTCATCACCGACGAGGAGACGGCCCTGCTCGGCACCGATGCCGCACCGGAAGGTGCGGTGGTCGTGGTCCCGCCGACCGGTCAGGGGACGGTGCGGGTCTACCGCGACTTCGCCACCTACGCCGCGGCCGACGATCCGGTGACCGCTGTCGCGGTCGCCGGGGTGGCCAGCTCGGCCCTGGGTGGCGCGGCGCTGTCGCGGGATGTCGCCGATGCCATCGGGGCGCCGGTGGCCGCGGTCGTCTCCGGGCACGGACTGTCCGACCTGGCCGCCGAGGCGATGGGCGGGTGGTTCTGGTACGGCGGGATCAACCTGATGCGGCAGGCGGCCAAGGTGGTCACCCCGTGGTCGCAACTCGTCGGAGCGGCCGAGGACCAGTTGGAGGCCTCCGAACTGGTGTCGTTCGTGCGGACCAGTAAGGACGTCGACACCCTGCTGCACCTCATCGAGTCCGACGGGTCGATCGAGCTGCTGGTCGGTCACTCCAAGGGCAACCTGATGATCTCCGAGGCGCTCTACTGGCTCCGGGCCAACGATCCGAAGCGGTTCATCGAGGTCACCGAGAGGACGGCCGTCATCACCCTCTGCGCCAAGGTGGGTATGCCGGCCGGGTGCGAGCGGGTCATCGACATCACCTGCGAGCACGACAGTTTCGGGGCGATGAACTCCCGCATCGACATCCGGTCCGACCACATCGTGCCGAACGCCTGGCACAGCACCAGCCGCCAGTTCCCGTACGAGATGGGGCTGGACGTCACCAAGGCCGTCCGGGCGGTGCTCCCGTTGCTCGACGGGCCGCTCACCGACCAGCGCATCCCGCGTCGCCCGGGCGGTGCAGCAACGGGCGGGGGTCGGTCGCGGACGGCGACGGGCCGCCGCAAGCCGCGCGCGTCGAGTTCCGCTGCCGCCCGGCGCCGCAGCTGACCGGCTCAGGCCGGCGGCGACGCCGAGGGAGGTGCTGCGGGGCCGGCCGGGTGGACCGCGGCGTCGTACACCTCGATCAGCTGCCGGAAGAACTCCAGCACCGTCCGTCGTTCGGCCGGGGTCATCTCCGCGGCGATCCGGTCGATGCCGTCGATCACCGGCTGTACCAGGCTCATCGCCCGGGCGCCCGATTCCGGCAGCGCCGTGACCACCAGTTTGCGACCATCGGAAGGGTGTCGGGCCCGGCGGGTGTGCCCGGCGGCCTCGAGCCGGTTGAGCACGAGACTCATGGCGGCGGTGGAGATCCCGAGCCGGCCGGCCAGTTCGGTCGGGGTCGTCGGTCCCTGGGTCAGCAGCAGGTTCATCACCATCAGACCGGAGTGGTCGACGCCCAGCTGGCCGGCCAGGTAGTGCTCGAACACCTGCTGCCGGTTCCCGAACGCCTGGGCGCCGGATCGCAGATCGTCGCCGGGGTCCGGCGGCGGGGGAGACGAGACGGCCATGCGGTGAGGGTAACCGGTTGGCCCCACTCGTTGACAATCAACAGCATTGGTTATCAATGACATTGACTATCAACGTAATTGGTGGAACGCTCCCGGCATGACCCCACGACACGTCCTCATCTCCGGCGCCGGCATCGCCGGCCCCACGCTCGCCTGGTGGCTGGTGCGGTACGGATTCCGCTGCACCGTCGTCGAGCGGTTCGCCGAGCTGCGCACCGGCGGCCAGAACATCGACATCCGCGGCGCGGCACGAGAAGTCCTGCGCCGGATGGGTCTGGACGACGAGGTCGGCGCCCGCGGAACCGGTGAGATCGGCACCCGTTTCGTCGACTGCGACGGGCGCGCGGTCGGCGAGTTCCCGCAGACCCCGGGCGAGACCGACGGACCCACCGCCGAACGGGAGGTCCTGCGGGGGCAGTTCGCCGAGCTCCTGCACGAGCGGACCCGCGACGACGTGGACTACCGGTTCGGCGTCCAGGTGGACCGGATCGAGCAGCCGGCGGACGGCGCCGCGCGCGTCACGCTGACCGATGGGACGACGCTCGACTGCGACGTCGTGGTGCTCGCCGAGGGCATCAACTCGCGCACCCGCGGCCGGCTCGCCGACGCCTTTGGCGTGCACGAACGCCGCCTCGGCGTGTCGATCGGCTACTTCTCGGTGCCCCGCGTCCCCGCCGATGCCCAGGACGGCACCTGGTGGCGCTGGTACAACGCGACCGGCGGCCGGTCGATCACCCTGCGCCCGGACAATGTCGGGCGTCAACGGGTCACTCTGTCGTTCCGGTCGGCACCGGTCGCGGCCGACCTGCGGTCGATGGATGCCCAGAAGGATGTGCTGCGGCGACGGTTCGCCGGAGCCGGATGGCAGAGCGACCGGATCCTCGCCGCCCTGCCCGATGTCGACGACCTCTACCTGGAGGATCTGGGCCAGGTCCGGGCCGACCGCTGGTCCGACGGGCGGGTCGCCCTGCTGGGCGATGCCGCCTGGTGCGCCTCGCCGGTCAGCGGCATGGGCACGAGCCTGGCCCTGGTCGGTGCGTACGTCCTCGCCGGCGAGCTGGCCGCGCACGTGCACCATCAGGACGCCCTCGCCCGCTACGAGGAGCGGATGCGGCCGTACGTCACCAGGGCGCAGAAGCTCCCGCCGGGCGCCCCTGGCGTCATGCACCCGCGCACTCGACTGGGGGTGGCCGCCCTCCGGACGGCGTTCCGGGTCGCCGCGGCCGGGCCTCTCCGCCGCTTCGAGACGACGCTCTTCCAGCCGCCGGCCGATCAGTTCGTGCTGCCCGACTACCGCCACCTGCGCGCGGTCGAGACGGCCACGACCGAAAAGGGCTGACGCCGGGGAACCCAGCTGACGCTGACCAACGTGCCATTCGGAGCTCCACTATCGCTCTCCGACGCGATGAAGATCAGCGTCAGCGCGGATCGTCGGCGTCGGCGAGCGCGGCGGGCGACCCGACCGGTAGTCCGGCCAGTCGGCGGACCTGGGTCAGGACCTCGTCGAGCATCGCCGGGGTCAGCCGCCCGGTGAAGGTGTTCTGCTGGCTGACGTGGTAGCTGCCGACCAGCGTCAGCGAGCGGCCGTCGGGGTGGGTCACGGTGGTGGTGGCGCCGTGGCCGAACTTCGGGCGGGGGCGGGGCACCGTCCACCCCAGCTCGGTCAGGGTTCGCAGCAGCGCGACCCAGCCGAAGCCGCCCAGCACCATCGCCACCCGGACGGTCGGCGCCAGCAGCTCCAGTTCGCGGGCCAGGTACGGCGAGCAGTTCGCCCGCTCCTGCGGGGTGGGGGCGTTGTCGGGCGGAGCGCAATGCACCGGCGCGGTGATGCGCAGGTCGGTCAGCGTCAGGCCGTCGCCGGCGTGCACGGACGTCGGCTGTGAGGCGAACCCGGCCCGGTGCAGGGCGGCGAACAGCACGTCGCCCGAGCGGTCGCCGGTGAACATCCGGCCGGTGCGGTTGGCGCCGTGCGCGGCCGGGGCGAGCCCGACGACGAGGACCCGCGCGTCGTCCGGCCCGAGCCCGGGAACCGCGCGGCCCCAGTACGTCTCGTGCCGGAACGAGGCGCGGCGAGCCTCCAGGGCGACGTGCTCGCGCCAGGCCACCAGCCGGGGGCAGGCCCGGCAGGTCGCGACCGCCACGTCGAGCGCGGCGATCGAGGTGGCGCCGGCCGCCAGCAGGTCGGGCCGGTCCGTCCTCGTCGTCGGGCGGCGTCGCCGGGCGTCGGAGGGTGTGGACACGGCTCGATCATCCCCGTCGAGCCGGGCGGGATCGTCAGAACGCCCCGTCCGGCAGGTCCATCAGGCTCAGGTCCGCGGCCTCGACGATCGCCCGACGGGCGGTCAGCTCGGGCAGCACGTTGCGGGCGAACCAGCGGGCCACCGCGATCTTGCCGGTGTAGAAATCGACGTCCTTCGCCGAGGCCTCGCCGCGGTCCAGGGCCTGCTGGGCCACCGTGGCCTGGCGCTGCAGGAGATAGCCGATCAGCAGGTCGCCGACGCTCATCAGCAGGGACACGGCGTGCTCCCCGACCCGGTAGATCGAGCGCGGATCGGCCTGGGCGGCCAGTGCGAAACCGACCAGCGTGCCGACCATGGCCTGCACGTCCTCAGCGGCCGTACGGAGGAGGGTGAGCTCCTCCTTGTGCCGGCCGTCGCCGTTCTCCGACAGCCCGGCCTGCAGGAACGCGCCGATCTCGCCGGCGACCACCCCCAGCGCGGCGCCCTGGTCGCGGACGATCTTGCGGAAGAAGAAGTCCTGCGCCTGGATGGCCGTCGTGCCCTCGTAGAGGGTGTCGATCTTGGCGTCCCGGATGTACTGCTCGATGGGGTAGTCCTGGGTGTAGCCGGACCCGCCCAGGGTCTGCAGCGACAGGGCCAGGTTCTCGTAGGCCCGTTCGGACCCGACGCCCTTGACGATGGGCAGCAGCAGGTCGTTGACGTGTGCGGCGACGGACAGGTCGACGTGCTCGGCGCCCTCGGCACCGGCCTCCGCCAGCGCGATGCGGTCCTGCCAGCTCGCGGTGTACAGGTAGACGGCCCGCAGCCCCTCCGCATACGCCTTCTGCTTCATCAGCATCCGGCGGACGTCCGGGTGGCGGATGATCTCGACACGGGGCGCGGTCTTGTCGGTCATCCGGGTCATGTCGGCACCCTGGACACGCTGCTTGGCGTACTCCAGGGCGTTGAGGTAACCGGTGGACAGGGTGGCGATCGCCTTGGTGCCGACCATCATCCGGGCGTACTCGATGATCTGGAACATCTGGGCGATGCCGTTGTGCTCCTCGCCCAGCAGATAGCCGACAGCGGGGGTGCCGTTCACCCCGAAGCTGAGCTCGCAGGTCGTCGAGACCTTCAGGCCCATCTTGTGTTCGATGCCGGTGACGAAGACGCCGTTACGGTCGCCGAGCTCGCCGGTGGCCGGGTCGAACAGGAACTTCGGCACGATGAACAGGCTGAGACCCTTGGTGCCGGGCCGGTTCTGGACGCCCTCGCCCTCCGGGCGGGCCAGCACCAGATGGATGATGTTGTCGACCACGTCGGACTCGGCGGAGGTGATGAACCGCTTGACCCCCTCCAGGTGCCAGGTGCCGTCGGTCTGACGGATGGCCCGGGTCCGGCCGGCGCCGACATCGCTGCCGGCGTCCGGCTCGGTGAGGACCATGGTCGACCCCCACTGGTGGTCGATGGTGGTCTGCGCCATCTGCTGCTGCAGCGGGGTCCCGTTGCGGTGGACGACGGCGGCGAAGTTGGGGCCGCCGGAGTACATGAACAAGGCCGGGTTGGCGCCGAGCACGAGTTCGGCGGCCGCCCACCGCAGGCTCGGGCTGGCCCCGAAACCGCCCAGCTCGCTGGGCAGCTCGAGCCGCCACCATTCCCCGTCCACGACGGCGCGGTAGGACTTCTTGAACGACTCGGGGAGCGTGACGCTGAAGGTCTGCGGGTCGTAGACCGGCGGGTTGCGGTCGGCGTCGGCGAACGAGGCGGCGACCGGCCCACTGGCCACCGTCTCCAGTTCGCTCAACACGGTGCGGGCGGTGTCGGCATCCATCTCGGCGAACGGGCCGCGGCCCATGCTCGCGTCCGCGCCCAGCACCTCGAACAGCGTGAATTCGATGTCGCGGAGATTGGAACGGTAGTGACCCATGGCCGGCTCCTCGTCTGTCCGTTCGCCGAGCCCCCGTCGGTGCCGAGGCGTCGGCTCCGGGGTCGGGGGGACCACAGGGCGAACGGGGCGGCATCCGACGGGACAATTCCGGCACGTCCGAATGTGAACCCAGGTTATTACTCGCCAGTAACTTAGGCAAGGTCTCCCGGCTTCCGTCCCCGATCGGGTCGCGTCCACCCGACAGCGATCCAGGGGGCGTCGTACGGTGGCGGCACACCGGGTGCGACCGGCGGCCAGCCCGCCCGATCGGCGCCCACCCTGGGGGAGGAACGATGAGCGACAGCAGCACGCCCGGCGGTCCCGCCGACCACTCCGACGACGGACTGACCCTGCCGCCCCCTCCGCCGACGGACTACACCGACAGCGGCGTGCCCAACCTGGACTTCGTCCGGGACCGGATCGAGGGCCGGCTGGCCCGGGCCGAGGGCGGCACCGAACTGGCCGCCCAGGGCGAGGAGGCCCGGACGGCCGCCGAGCAGGCCGCCGACCGGGAGAAGGCCGCCGCGGAGCGACTGGCCGCGATCCGCCGTTCGCTGCGGCCCGACGGGGGCTGACGTCCGCTGTCCGCCGAGCCCACCCCGGTTCACCGCCTGCTGCTCGCCACCGCCCAGACCGGGGCCGGCGATCACTGGCGCGTCCAGGACCTCGATGCCCGGGGCGACCCGCTGAGCTCGGCCCGATCGGTCGGTACGGCGGAACTGCGGGACCTCGACACCTCCCGGGCCCGCTGGGTCTGCCGCGATCTGAGCGCCGACTACCCGCCCCTATGGCGAGCCGGGGTATCGCTCAGCCGCGCCCACGACCTGGCGGCGACCGACCGGATCCTGCGCGCCCGCGCGGGCGATGTCACCGCCGTACCGGACCCGGCCCCGGCGCTGCCGCCGCTGGATGACGGCCCGGGCCTGTTCGACGCCGTCCCCGGTCCGCGGCCGCCGCGCCGCCGCGCCGCCGCCGGGTCCGGAGCGGACAGGCCCCCGGCCGGCATCGGCGGGCCGGACGACGCCCGTCGGCAACTGGTCGACCAGCTCGCGCACACCGCGGGTGACGGTGCGCTGCGACTGCTGGTCGCCGCCGAATCCAGTGCCGGCCTGTCCGCGGTGGAGATGACGGCGGCCGGCCTGCCCTGGCGGGCCGACCGGCACCGGGAGCTGCTGGACGAGGTGCTGGGCGCCCGACCGGGCTTCGGGCAGCGGCCGCCACGCCTGGCGGCCCTGGTCACCGCCATCGGCGAGGCGTTCGGATTCCCGGTCAATCCCGACTCCCCGCTGGAGCTCCGGTCTGCGCTGTCCCGGGTCGGTTACGCCGTCGAGTCGACAAGATCATCGATCCTGCGGGAGATCCCGCATCCGGTCGTCCCGCTGCTGCTCGACTACAAGGAACGGGCCCGGCTGTTCACGGCCAACGGCTGGGACTGGCTCGACACCTGGGTGCGGGACGGGCGCTTCCGTCCGGAGTACGTGCCCGGCGGAGTGGTCTCCGGCCGGTGGGCCAGTCGCGGCGGGGGCGCCCTGCAGATCCCGCGCGCGCTGCGCCGGGCCGTGGTCGCTGATCCGGGCCACCGGTTGATCGTGGCCGACGCCGCGCAGGCCGAGCCCCGGGTGCTGGCCGCGGTGTCGGGGGACACCGGCCTGCGGGAGCGGGCCGCGGCGGCCGACCTCTACGACGCGCTGGCCGCCGACGGTTTCGGGGGCGACCGCGCCCGGGCCAAGCTGTCGCTGCTGGGGGCGATGTACGGGGCGACGACGGGGGAGTCCGGACGGCTGCTGCCCACGCTGCGCCGGCTCTATCCGCAGGCCATGGGGCATCTGCAGCGGGCAGCCGACGAGGGGGCGCGCGGCGGCACCGTCACGTCGGTGTTGGGTCGGGCCTGCCCACCGCCGTCGCCGTCCTGGCGGTCCACGGTCGAGATCGGCACCCAGCCGGACGCGACCGCCGCCGAACGGTCCCGCGCCGACCGCCTGACGGCCGACCGCTCGCGGTTCACCCGGAACTTCGTCATCCAGGCATCGGCGGCCGACTGGGCGTCGGTCTGGTTGGCCCAGGTGCGGCAGGCGCTCGGCCCGACCGCGGTGGTGCTGTTCCAGCACGACGAGATCGTGCTGCACGTCCCGGAGTCCGGGGCCGCGGACGCGGCGGCCGCGGTGACCGCGGCGGCGGACTCGGCCAGCGCGCTCGTCTTCCCGGGGACCGGGGTGCGGATCCCCGTCGATCCCGCCGTCGTCGACAGCTACGCCGACAAGACCTGACCGCCCACCACTGCGGGTCGGTCAAGAACGCCGCTACCACCCCTGCGGATGCGGCATTCTTTACCGACCGGGAGAGAGGCCGGTCAGCTGGCGAGGGTCTGCGAGGGCAGCTCGTGGAACGTCGCCCGGTAGACCTGCGAGAAGCGCCCCAGGTGGAAAAAGCCCCAGCGAGCGGCGATGTCGGTGACGGAGGTGCCCGAGGGGTCGGCGTCCAGCAGGTCCCGGCGGGCTCGTTCGAGCCGGGTCCGGCGCACGTACTCCAGCGGCGTGATCTGCAGGTGGCGCTGGAACGCCTCCTGCAGCGACCGGGCTGAGACCCCGGCGACCTGAGCGAGATCGGTGAGTCGCCAAGCTTTCTCGGGCTGCGCCTGGACGGCGGCGACGACCAGCCGCACGGCGCGCGATCCGATGGTGGTGGCGGGGGCGTCGGCGGAGGTGGTGTTCGGCTGGGCGGCGAGCAGTGCGGCGATGAGGCTCTGCTCGAGATGGGTGGCGGCCAGTTCGGACCCGACCAGCGCGCCGCCGGCCTCGATGTCGTCCACGGCGAGGTGCACCAGGCGCAGCCAGGACCGCATTCCGGGCGAGCACAGGTCGACGACGGGGTCGAAGACCACCGGCGGGGCGTCCGGACCGCCGGCGAGGGCCTGCACGGCTTCCCGTCGGATGTGGACGAGCAGCTGCTCGCACCCGTCGCCCCAGACCATGTCGACCGGCTCGGTGGGTGATCCCAGGGAGGCGCGGGTGGAGTCGGAGGCGACGATGCGGTCGCCGACCCGGACCCGCGCCCGTCCGGCCAGCGGCACCTGCACGAGATAGAAGGAGTGGAAGCGTCCGGGGACGATCCGTACCTCGTCGCCGTAGCGCAGGTAGTTCAGGGTGACGTCCCGGCCGATGGCGGCGGCGTTGTGCACCATGTCGAGCCGGCCGCCTCGCTGGGTCAGCGCCAGCTGGTGGGGACAGAACGACGCACCGATCGTGCCGCGCGCCTCGTCGAGCCGCGTCGTCGCGACCCGGCGGTGCCGGGACAGCAGTGTCGTGGACATCAGGGGGCTCCCGGGGTGTGGGCGGTGTCCCTATCGTCCACGCGCCCGTGGCCATGTCAACCATGGGACGGTCGTCATCTCGACGAAACACTCTACGGAGTCGGGCGGACCACTCGTTCCTCCGGGATGACGGCCACGCCCATGATCTCGATGAGCGCATCGGGCTGCCACAGGCCGGTGGTACCGATGCCCGCCATCGCCGGATAGACCGGCCCGGCGAGTTCCCGCCAGACCTGCCCGATCTCACGGCCGTGGGCCTGGTAGTCGGGGATGTCGGTGAGGAAGATCGTGATGCTGACCAGGTCGGACGGCTGGCCGCCGGCTTCGCGCAGCGTGGCCAGGACGTTCCCGAACGCCTGACGGAACTGCTCGACGATGCCCCCTTCGACGATCCGCATCCGCGCATCGAGGGCGGTCTGTCCGCCGAGGTAGAGCGTGTTGCCGGCCAGCGTGCCGTGCGAGTACCCGCTGGGCTTGGCCAGCGACGCCGGGTTGACGGGCACCGGGGTGAGGGACACGGCGACTCCTTGTGGATTGATCGGTCGGCTCGGACGCCAGCACGGTAACAACGGTATTGACACCGTGGCAACGATCGTGCGAAAACTGAAATACGTCAGCGAAGGAGGCCCACCGTGCGATTGGCAACCGTCATGGGTTCCACCGGAACCACTGCCGCGGTGCTAGACGGCACCGACTGGCGGGCCCTGCCCGCACCCGATCTGTCCGCGCTGTTCGCCGGAGCCGGCGAGGCGCTCGACCCGGCCGCAGTGGCCGGGCAGGCGGGTGTCGTCGTGCCCGACGCCGTGCCCGTCCTCCCGCTGCCCCGCCCGGGCAAGATCCTGTGCTGTGGACTGAACTACGGCGAGCACATCGCCGAGACCGGCCGGGAGCTGCCCCGCTTCCCCACTCTGTTCGCCAAGTTCGCCGACACCCTCACCGGCCCCACCGACGACTTGCACCTTGACCCGTCGGCCGAGTGGGACTGGGAGGCCGAGCTGGCCGTCGTCGTCGGGCGCACCCTGCACCGGGCCGACCGGGCCACCGCGGCCGCCGGCATCGGCGGGTGGACCGTCGCGAACGATCTCTCGGCCCGGGACTGGCAGCGCCGCACCCTGCAGTGGCTGCAGGGCAAGGCGTGGGACGCGACCACGCCCGTCGGGCCGGTCGTCGTCACCCCCGACGAGGTCGACCCCACCGCCGGCCTGGCCATCTCCTGTCGGATCAACGGCGAGGAGGTCCAGCGCGACAGCACGGCGACCCTCGTCTTCGATGCGGCCGAGCTGCTGGCCTACGTCTCCACGTTCACCGTGCTGCGCCCCGGCGACCTGGTCCTCACCGGCACCCCCGGCGGGGTCGGGATGACCCGCACGCCGCCCCGCTTCCTGGCCGACGGCGACGTCCTGGAGACCGAGATCGACGGCATCGGCACGCTGCGCAACACCGTCCGCCTGCGGGCCTGACCCGGCCCCCGCCGCACCCAGACCGCTCGTCCAGCCGTTCGCGAAGGAGCCCGCGATGCGATCCGAGACCCACTCCCACGACCACCACCACCACGGCGACGGGCGGTTCCACAGCCACAGCCACGGTCACGTCCCGCACGCGCACACCCCGGGCGGCGACGGCGAGTACGACGAGGTCGGCGACAGCGGCCTGGTCGTCCCCGTCGTCACCCGCGGCGGCGAGGAACCCGACAACACCGGTCAGAGCGAAGGAGCCACTCGGATCTCCGGGGTCAGCCCGCAGCACACCCCGGCGACCAAGATCTGGTTCGGCAAGGTGCACAACCTCGCCGGGTACCGCTCGGTGCCGCACCACCACGGCGAGGCCGAGACGGGCGGGTTCGTGCTCTCCGGGAAGGCGCGCATCTACTTCGGGCGCAAGTTCGAGGACTACATCGACATGTCCGAAGGCGACTGGGTCTTCGTCCCGCCGCACATGCCGCACGTCGAGTGCAACCTCGACCGGAACAACCCGCTGACGTGGATGACCACCCGGACCCCGGACAACATCGTCGTCAACCTGCCGCAGGTCGACGACAGTGAACTGCCGGACTGGACGGACCGGCCGTGACGACCACTGTCGCCACCTCGGCGACCTTCACCGACGCGATCACGCTCACCGAGTGCCCGGCGGAGGTCTTCGACGTCGCCTTCACCGCGACCACCCAGCCGTGCCCGTGGCCCAAGGCCTACGGCGGGGACATGGTGTCGCAGGCTCTCGTCGCGGCGATGCGGACCGTCACCGGCGGCAAGACCCTGCACTCGACGCACTCCTACTTCCTCCGCCCTGTCGACATCGGCGGGCAGGTCCGGTACGAGGTCGAGATCCTCCGCGATGGACGGGGTTACAGCACCCGGCAGGTCCGCGGCTTCCAGCACGGCAAGCCGGTCTACGTCTGTCTGGCCAACTTCGCCGCCGGCGAGGCGGGCGGCAGCTTCGCGCCGGAGCCGCCGGCCGACCTGCCCGACGCGGACACCCTGCCGTCGTCGGCGCAGGTGCTGGCCGGCCGGTCCGGCGGCACGATGACCGACGAGTCGCGCGAGTACTGGTCGCACGGGCGCAGTTTCGACATGCGGCACGTCCCGGGCCCGGTGTACCTGGAGGTCGAGGGCGCCCGGGTGCCGCACCAGGCCCTGTGGATCCGGCCGTTCGACACCCTGCGTCCGGTCGACGGATTGACGGACGCACAGCGGGACACCGCCGCCCTGGCCTACGTCTGCGACTACACCATCCTCGAGTCCGCGCTGCGGGTGCTCGACACCGCATGGGCCGAGCCGGGTCTCGTGACGGCCAGCCTCGACCACGCCGTCTGGTTCCACCGGCCGGTCGTCATGGGCGACTGGCTGCTCTACGCCCAGGAGGCGCTGTCGGTCGAGTCCGGCCGCGGCACCTGCCTGGGGCGCTTCTTCGACCGTGACGGGGTGCTGCTGGCCACCGTCGTCCAAGAAGGACTTCTGCGATCCGCTCGAGCTCAGACGGGAGTTGCAACATGAAGGTGGCAATCGTGGGCGGGGGCCCGGGTGGGCTCTACCTGGCCGCCCTGCTCAAGCAGCTGGATGCCGAGCATGAGGTCACCGTCTGGGAGCGCAACGCCCCGGACGACACGTTCGGGTTCGGCGTCGTCTTCTCCGACGAGACCCTTGGCAGCATCGAGGGCGCCGACCAGGTCGTGCACGACCGGATGGAACGGCGGTTCGCCCGGTGGACCGACATCGACGTCCAGGTCGACGAGCAGCACTTCACCATCGGTGGTCAGGGTTTCGCGGCCATGAGCCGCAAGGAGCTGCTGCAGATCCTGCAGGAGCGGGTGGCTGAACTCGGGGTCGACGTCCGTTACCGGTCGGTCGCGCCGGACGCCGAGGATCTCCGGCGGACGCACGATCTGGTCGTCGCCGCGGATGGGCTGAACTCGGCCGTCCGGACGAAGTACGCGGACGCGTTCGGTCCGTCGCTGGACCGCCGCCCGAACAAGTACATCTGGCTGGGCACCGACCTGGTCTTCGAGGCGTTCCAGTTCGTGGTGAAGCACACGCAGTGGGGCACCATGCAGATCCACGGCTACCCGTTCTCGGATGCCGGGTCGACGTTCATCGTCGAGATGCACGAGGACGTCTGGCACCGGGCGGGCTTCGACGCCACCGCGGAGCAGCAGTTCCCGCCCGGGGTGTCGGACGAGTACGCCGTCGACCGGATCCGGCAGATCTTCGCCGACGAACTGGTCGGCCACCAGGTCCTGACGAACAACTCGAAGTGGCTGAACTTCCACACCGTGCGCAATCAGCGGTGGCACGACGGCAATCTGGTGCTGCTCGGCGACGCCGCGCACACCGCGCACTTCTCGATCGGTTCGGGCACCAAGCTGGCCATGGAGGACGCCCTCGCGCTGGCCGCCTGCCTGCACGAGCACGACACCGTTCCGGCCGCGTTGGAGGCGTACCAGACCGAACGCAAGCCGGTCGTGGAGTCGACCCAGCGGGCCGCCCAGGCGTCGCTGGAGTGGTTCGAGCAGATCGGGATGTACGCCGATCAGGACCCGACCGAGTTCGTCTTCAACCTGCTGACCCGCTCGCGCCGCATCACCTTCGACAACCTCAAGGACCGGGACGCCGACTTCGCCGGCGAGGTCGAGTCCGCCTTCGCCCGCCGCGCCGGCGGTGAGCCGGGGCCGGCCATGTTCCAGCCGACGACGATCGGCGACCTCGAACTGGTCAACCGCGTGATGCTCTCGCCGATGGACATGTACGTCGCCCAGGACGGTGTCCCCGGTGACTTCCACCTGGTGCACCTGGGCGGCAAGGCCATGGGCGGTGCCGGCCTGGTGATGAGCGAGATGGTGTGCGTCTCGCCGGAGGCCCGCATCACCCCGGGTTGCCCCGGTCTGTGGACCGACGAGCAGCGTGACGCGTGGGCCCGGGTCACCGGCTTCGTGCACGAGAACTCCCGCGCGAAGATCGGCGTCCAGCTCGGCCACTCCGGCCGCAAGGGCTCGACCAAGCTGATGTGGGACGGCATCGATCAGCCGCTGGAGTCCGGCAACTGGGAGGTCGTGGGCCCCAGCCCGCTGCCGTACGGGCCGGGTTGCCATGTGCCCAAGGAGATCACCCGCACCGAGATGGACGCCGTCGTCGCCGATTTCGTCGCCTCCGCACGCCGGGCGGTGCAGGCCGGGTTCGATCTCATCGAGGTGCACGCCGCGCACGGCTACCTGTTGTCCTCGTTCCTGTCCCCGGTGGCCAACCGGCGGGCGGACGAGTTCGGCGGGTCGCTGGAGAACCGGCTGCGGTTCCCGCTGGAGGTCTTCGACGCGGTCCGCGACGCGGTGCGGGCCGAGCCGGGCGGGGCGAGTGTCCCCGTGACGGTGCGGATCTCGGCCCACGACTGGGTACCGGACGGCAACACCGCCGACGACGCGGTGGAGATCGCCCGGGCCTTCGTCGAGCACGGGGCGGCGGCGATCGACGTCTCCTCCGGGCAGGTCACCAAGGACGAGAAGCCGGCGTTCGGGCGGTCCTACCAGACCCCGTTCGCCGACCGGATCCGGCACGAGGTCGCCGCCCCGGCCGGGGTGGCCGTCATCGCGGTCGGCGCGATCTCGTCGCACGACGACGTCAACTCGATCCTGCTCGCCGGCCGGGCCGACATCTGCGCGCTGGGCCGCACCCACCTCTACGACCCGTCGTGGACGCTGCACGCCGCCGCCCAGCAGGACTACACCGGGGCGGGCGCGATCTGGCCGACCCCATGGCGGGCCGGTCGGCGCAAGCCACCGACGTCGCGGACCGACAAGATCCCGCCGCGGTTGTCGCTGCTGCGGGACGGTGCGCCGCAGACCGAGCACGTGCGCTGGCAGCCCCGGGTCCCGGCGGCCGTCGGGTGACCGCGCTCAGCGGTGTCCACCGGACGCATGTGCACTGGGTCGACACCGACGCGGCCGGTATCCACCACAACACGTCCATCGCCCGGTGGGCCGAGGCGGCCGAGGCGGACCTGATGCGCGGGGTGGGCCTCACCGGCTACTTCCCGGTGGCCCCGCGGGTCCGCTACGAGGCCGACTTCACCGCGTCGCTCCGGCCGGGCGACGAGGTGGGCGCCACCGTGACGGTCGAGCGGATGGGACGGACCTCCCTGACCCTCGGGTTCGAGGTCTGGGGTGGGCCCGCCGGTCAACCGGCGGTGCTCGCGGCCCGAGGTCGGTACGTCACGGTGCACGTCGATGCCGCGGGCGGCGGGCCGAGCCCCTGGCCGGCGACCTGGCGGTCGGCCCTGGACCCGGACGGGACCGCGACCGACGCTGTGGACGAGCCATGATGCTCGCCCCGGGTGGCATCATCGTCCGGGTGAGTCGCCCGCCGGTCATCCCCTCGCCCCGGCCGGCGTCCGCTCCCATCCGTTCCGAGGAGGACGGGGAGCCCCCGGGTGCGGTCGCCGAACTGGCGGAGCAGGGCAGCCCCCGGGCCCCGCGCACGCTGGTCGTCTCGTTCCTCGGTGCCGTCGTCCGGCGGATGGGCAACTGGTTGCCGATCGGTGGGGCCATCGACCTGCTCGACGCCGTCGACCTGGACGGTCAGACGGTCCGCACCGCCGTCTTCCGGCTGAAGAAGCGGGGCTGGCTGACGCCGGAGACCCGGGACGGCGTCCGCGGGTACGCGCTGACGCCGCACGCGCTGGAGGTGCTGGCCCAGGGCGACGAGATCATCTGGCATGCGCGGCAACCCGCGGCGCTGGACGACGGTTGGTGCATCGTCAACTTCTCGGTTCCGGAGTCGATGCGCAGCCGCCGGCAGCAGCTGCGGTCGCACCTGACCACGCTGGGGTTCGGCAACACCGGGACGGCGACCTGGATCGCGCCGGCCCGCATGTTGCCGGCGGCCGAACGGGCCATCGCCGAACTGGATCTCACCGACTACAGCGCCGTCTTCGTGGGGTCGTACGTGGCCGGCCAGGATCTCCGCGCACTGGTGGCCGAGAGCTGGGACCTGGCGGGCATCGACGGTCGCTACCGCGACTTCGTCGCCACCCACTCATCGATCGAGAAGTCGCTGGCCGGGGCGGCTCTCATCACCCCGGCCTACGCCTTCGCCACCTACCTGCACGTCGTCGACGCCTGGCGACGGCTGCCGTTCCGGGACCCCGGGCTGCCCCGGGACCTGCTGCCCGGCGACTGGGCCGGCCCGCACGCCACCCGGCTGTTCGAGCATCTGGTCGCCGCGCTCGAAGGTCGCGCCCTGGCCTACGCCGTCGGGCACTGGCCCGGCGCCTGACCGTTCGGTCCTCCGCCGGGCCCCCGGGTACGGCGGCGGTCGTCTGCTGTTCTGCCCCGCCCGGTGGGCTTCGTGCCCGACCCGTTCCGCTCGCTCGACACCACCATCACCGAGGTCGGTCCCGGCATCGTCGGATGACCGACCCGCTGCGACGAGGAGGCTTTCATGGCGATGTCACCGTCGGGGTACGAGGACACGTTCGCGCGGGACCATCTGCCGCCCCCCGGCCAGTGGCCGGTCCTGGAGTTCACCACCCCGGAGCTGGTGCATCCGGAGCGGGTGAACGCGGCCGTCGCGATCCTCGACGCCACCATCGCCCGGCTCGGCCCCGACCGGCCCGCACTGCGCACCCCCCAGGGCGAGATGTGGACGTACGGCGAGCTGCAGCAGCGCGTCGACCAGATCGCCGAGGTCCTGGTCGAGGATCTCGGGCTCCGGCCGGGCAACCGGGTGTTGCTGCGGTCGCCCAACACACCGTGGATGGTGGCGGCCTGGTTGGCCACGCTGAAGGCCGGCGGGATCGCCACGACGGTGTTCGCGGCGCTGCGGGCCGGTGAGCTGAGGCCGGTGATGGCCGCGACCCGGCCGGTGATCGCCCTGGTCGAGCACCGGTTCCTGGCCGACGTCGAGACCGTGCGGGACGAGGCGGCCCCGGGGCTGGTGATCGTGCCGATGGGCGGTGCGAGCGACGACGACCTGCTCCGTCGGGTCGAGGGGAAAACCGGCGGCTTCGTCGCGGTCGACACCGCCGGCGACGACGTGGCGTTGTTCTGCCCGACATCGGGCACCACCGGCGTCCCCAAGATCACCACCCACTTCCACCGCGACCTGTTGTCGATCGACGCGACGTTCGGCCGGACGATCCTGCAGCTCACTCCGGATGACATCGTCGCCTGCACGGCACCTTTCGCCTTCACCTTCGGCCTCGGCATGCTCGTCGTGTTCCCGTTGCGCGCGGGCGCCTGCGCCCTGCTGACCGATGCGATCGCCCCGGCGGACCTGGCCGGCGTGGTGGCGGAGCAGGGGGTCACGGTGCTGGCCACCGCCCCGACCGCATACCGGCAGATCCTGAAGGCGGGTCAGGGTGATCAGCTGCGCGGCCTGCGGATGGCGGTCAGTGCGGGTGAGCACATCACCCTCGAGACGTGGG
The DNA here is from genome assembly GCF_005298075.1 of Nakamurella flava. Lineage (NCBI taxonomy): Bacteria > Bacillati > Actinomycetota > Actinomycetes > Nakamurellales > Nakamurellaceae > Nakamurella > Nakamurella flava. The sequence goes on along the minus strand of NZ_SZZH01000005.1, from coordinate 187,084 downwards.
ACGAGCTGCGGGCCCTCGGCATCGACGTGGTCGACGGGATCGGCGGCACCGAACTGCTGCACATCTTCATCTCGGCCGCCGGGGACAAGGTGCGGCGCGGCGCCACGGGGCGTCCGCTGCCCGGCTACCGGGCCGCGATCCTCGGTCCCGACAGGCAGGAACTCCCGCCCGGGGTCGAGGGGCGACTGGCGGTGATCGGCCCGGTCGGCTGCCGCTACCTCGCTGATTCCCGCCAGACCACCTACGTCCAGCACGGGTGGAACGTCACCGGTGACACCTTCCGCCGCGACGAGGACGGCTACTTCTACTACTGCGCCCGGACCGACGACATGATCGTGTCCTCCGGCTACAACATCGGGGCGCCCGAGGTGGAGGCGGCGCTGCACACCCACCCCGACGTCGTGGAATGCGCCGTCATCGGCCGCCCCGACCCCGACCGCGGATCGGTGGTCTGCGCGTTCGTCGTGCTGCGCCCCGGGGTCCCCGAGTCACCCGAGCTGGTGCGCGCCCTGCAGGACCACGTGAAGGCGCGGCTGGCGCCCTACAAATATCCGCGAGACATCCGGTTCTGCGCCGCCCTGCCGCGCAACACCAGCGGGAAGGTGCAGCATTTCCAGCTGCGTCGGATGGCGTCCGGACCGGTCAGCTGACTCGCCGGGCGGCGGCGTCGATGACGCGGGCCAGGTCCCGGGGCCGGCTCCACATCGGCCAGTGCCCGGTCGGCAGATCGACCAGCTCCAGGTCCTCCAGGGCCGTGACGGGCGCGAACATCGGATGACCCGCCCGGGCCAACTCCAGCATCCGGTCTCCGGCTAGCGAGCAGCAGACCAGGGTCGTCGGCACCCGGTGGCGGGCCGGGTTCGTGAGCTCTATCGCCTGCCGGAGCGCGGCGGCGGGTTCGGGCACGGCGCGGGCGCGGAACCGTTCGAGGTCCGCCTCGCTGAGCCCCGCCAGGCTGGCCTGCTGGCCGAGAACGTCAAAGGGCGGCAGCGGCAGCTCGGTGACCGCCTCGGGCAGGTCCGGGGCGAAGACCGTCCCGGCGGCGACCGGACCGGAGTCGACCCACACGACTCGCCGGACCAGCTCTGGGTGCCGGTCGAGGACGATGCTGACGGGCGCGTTCGCGCCGCTGTGTGCGACGAGAACGACTCCTTGGCCGGCGATCTCGGGCCCGCGGATCGTGTCGACGATCGCCGCCGCCTGGTCGTCGAGGGTACGCGTCGTGCGCTCCGGATCGTCGGCCGACAGCCCGGGCAAGGTCAGGGCGACGACGGGGCGGCCCCCGTCGACGAGGTGTGCGACGACCTGGTCCCAGGCCCAGCCGCCCAGCCAGTGACCGGCGACGAGGACGACGGGCGGGCGCAACGGTGTGGTGGCCATGCCCCGACTCTCGCAGCCGACGAGGACAGCGGTATGACACCATCTGTGTCACTAATCGGGGGAGGTGTCCAGGGGTGAAGCGCACCGAACGCCTGCTCGCGCTGTCCGAGACCCTGCGCCGGCACGGCCAGCGGGGGTGTTCGGCGGAGTACCTGGCCGCCGAGTTCGGCGTCTCCGTGCGGACCGTCAAGCGGGACCTCGCCGCGCTGGAGAGCAGCGGCGCCCCGATCTGGTCCCGACCGGGTCCGGGCGGCGGCTACGGGCTGGCCGCCGGCGCTTCCCTGCCGCCCGTCACTCTTTCGCCCGCCCAGGCGGTGGCCCTCATGGCGGCGGTGTCCGCCGCGGCCGATGCACCGTACGCCGACCTGGCCGCAGCCGCCGTTCGCAAGATCGTCGACGTGCTGGACCCCGGAACCCGTTCCCGCGCCGATGATCTCGCCGGAAGGGTTTGGGTCGACGCCCCGGCGGCCGCTCCCCGGGCCGTCCGATCGGCCATCGAGCAGGCGATGGCCGACCAGCGGATCGTCCGTCTCCGTTACACCGCGCCGGACGGCACCACGACCACCCGTGACGTCGAGCCGGTGCTCTTCGCCGCCCGCCACGGCCAGTGGTACCTCATCGGCTGGTGCCGCCTCCGTGACGCGATGCGGTGGTTCACCGTCGCCCGGATCGAGCGGGCGACGGTCACCGCCCGGGCGTGCACCGGTCACACCGTGGACGAGGTCGGTGAACCTCCGGCGACCGCCGAGCCCGTCCACCGCCGGATCACCTGAGTCCTGGTCGCGTTCCGCGGACGACCACCGCGTCGCACGGATAGTCCGTCACCGGTGCCCGGACCTAGCGTCCCCTCCCATCACGCGCGGTCGCCGCCCGCGTGGAGGGAACGGAGGCCCACCCATGCCCGACCTGTCCGGTCGCACCGCCATCGTCACCGGCGGCGCCACCCTGCTCGCCCACGGCGTCGTCGGCGCACTGGCCCGCGCCGGGGCCCGCGTCGTGGTCGCCGACGTCGACGAGGCCGGCGGGGTGGCCGCTGAGAAGCTCGGTAGCGATGTCGTCTTCGTCCGCACCGACATCACTGACGACGCCGCGCTGGCCGCGTTGGTGGCCACCACCGCCGAGCGGTTCGGGGGCATCGACATCGTGGTCAATCTGGCCGCCACCTACCTGGACAACGGGTTCGGGACCAGCCGTCAGGACTGGCTGACCGCGTTGAACGTCAACCTGGTCAGCGCGGTGGAGACCGTCCGGCACGCCCACCCGTACCTGAAGGCCAGCGAGCACGCGGCGGTCGTCAACTTCACGTCCATTTCCAGCAAGGTCGGCCAGACCGGCCGCTGGGTGTATCCGGCGTCCAAGGCCGCCATCGTCCAGCTGACCCGGTCGATGGCGCTGGACTTCGCGGCCGACGGCATCCGGGTCAACTCGGTCAGCCCGGGCTGGACCTGGTCGAAGATCATGGACGACCTCTCCGGCGGCGACCGCGCCAAGACCGACCGGGTCGCCGCCCCGTTCCACCTGACCGGCCGGGTCGGGGACGGCGCCGAGATCGGCCACGTCGTCGCGTTCCTGGTCTCCGACGACGCCTCGGTGGTCACCGGCGCCGACTGGGCCGCCGACGGCGGCTACTCCGCGATCGGTCCCGAGCGGACCGTCCCCGCCATCCCGCAGTTGAGCGAGTGAGAGGCACCGTCATGAAGATCGCCATCGTGGGGGCCGGGTTCGCCGGCCTGTCGTCCGCCAAGGTCCTGACCGAACTCGGGCACGACGTCGTCGTCTACGAGAAGGCCCCGGACGTCGGTGGCGTGTGGAGCGCCACGCGCCGTTACCCGGGCTTGAAGACGCAGAACGACAAGGGCACCTACTCGTTGTCCGACCTGGCCATGCCGGCCGACTACCCGGAATGGCCGGCAGGCGAACAGGTGCAGGCCTACCTGGAGTCCTACGCCCAGAAGTTCGGGCTGCGGCCGCTGCTGCGGCTGGGCACCGAGGTCACCCACGCCGCCCCCGTACCGGGCGGCGGCTGGAACGTCACCACCGCCGCCGGCACCGAGCACGTCGACCACCTGGTGATGGCCAGCGGGATCTTCTCCCGCCCGTTCATCCCGACCATCCCGGGCGCCGACCTGTTCGAGAAGCTGGGCGGGCAGATCATTCCCGGCAGCGACTGGCACGACCGTGAGCAGGTGCGCGGCAAGAACGTCATCGTGCTCGGCTACGGCAAGTCGGCCTGCGACGTCACCGTCGAGATCTCCAAGGTCGCCGCTTCCACCACCGTGGTCGCCCGCGAACTGCTCTGGAAGATGCCCCGCAAGATCAAGGGCATCGTCAACTACAAGTACCTGATGCTCACCCGCCTCGGCGAGGGACTGTTCCGCTATCGCGTCATCTCCGGGCCGGAGAAGGTGCTGCACGCGCGGAACTCGATGATGGCCAACCAGATGCTGGGCAGCGTGGAGAAGGTCACCACCGGCCAGCTCGGACTCAAGAAGATCGGGCTGCTGCCGCACGGCCGCTTCGCCGACATCGCCCGGTCCACCGTCTCGCTGGTCTCCGAAGGATTCTTCGAGGGCGTCGCCGACGGCTCGATCACCGTCAAGCGGGAGAGCATCATCCGCCGGTTCGTCGAGCGGGACGGCCGCGCCTACGCCGAACTGGGCTCCGGTGAACAGATCCCGGTCGACGTCGTCGTCGCCGCCACTGGCTGGACGCAGGACATCCCCTGCCTGCCCGCCGATGTCGTGGACCAGCTCACCGACGACAACGGCGACTTCCTGCTGTACCGGCAGATCCACCCGGTCAACGTGCCGGACCTCAGCTTCGCCGGGTACAACTCGTCGTTCTTCTCGCCGCTGTCGGCCGAGGTGTCCGCCATCTGGATCGGCTCGCTGCTCGGCGGCAACCACACGCTTCCCAGTCGCGAGGTGATGCTCGCGCGCGTCACCGAACGGCTGGCCTGGATGCGGGAACGCACCCGCGGCAAGCACGCCCGCGGCACCAACGTCATCCCGTTCTCGGTGCACAACATCGACGAGGTGCTCTCCGACGTCGGCATCAACGTCGGCGCGCTGACCCGGGCCAAGCAGTGGCTGCTGCCGATCTGCCCGCAGGACTACCGGGGCATCACCCCGGCGCTGGCCCAGCGGCTCCGGGCCCGCGGAACCCTCTGCCACGGCGCGCCGGCACGTGACACCGCGGCCGAGCCGCGGCAGGCTGTGCGGGCATGAGCGCGACCTACGACGCCGTCGTCATCGGAGCCGGCATCAACGGCCTGGTGGCCGCAGCGGAACTGGCCGGCGCCGGTTGGAAGGTCGCGCTGGTCGACGAGCGTGACCGGATCGGCGGTTTCATCGATTCCGGCGAGCTCACCGCCCCCGGATACGTGCACGACACGTTCTCGTCCTGGCATCCGCTGTTCGTCGGCGGCGCCGGGTACGGGACGCTCGGCCCCGACCTGCACCGGCACGGGCTGGTCTACCGGCACGCTGAGGGCCCGGTGACCGCGTCGGTGTCGGAGCGGGGCGCCGTCGTCGCCGACCGCGACGCCGCGCTCACCGCGAAGCTGTTCGAGCATCCGGCGGACGCCGACGCGTACGCGGGGATGCTGGCCCAGTTCGAGAGCTGGGCGCCGCACGTCTTCGGGGCGCTGGGCTCGGAGCTGACGGCGGGGGACAGTGCGCGGCTCGGACTCGGGGCGCTGCGTGGTCTCGGCCGCGCCGGTCTCGGCGAGCTGGCCCGGGTGGCCACCCAGTCCGGCCGTGGCCTGGTTCGTGAGCGGTTCACCGGCTGGGAGGTCGACCAGCTGTGGTCGCCGTGGCTGCTGCACGCCGGTCTCGCGCCGGACCAGGCCACCGGCGGGCTGATGCTGCCGGTGATGGCCTTCACCATGCACGCCATCGGGCTACCGATCGTCGAGGGGGGTGCGGCCAACTTCACCGCCGCCTTCGCCGCGCTGCTGGCCGAACGGGGCGTCGAGACGTACCTGGGCAACCCGGCCGACCGCATCGAGGTCCGGGACGGTAAGGCCGTCGCCGTACATGTCTCGGGCACCCGCCTGGCCGCGAAGCGGGCCGTGCTGGCCTCCACCTCGACTGGCCGGCTCTACCAGACCCTGCTCGCCCCGGGCGATGTCGACGACCACGGCCGGCAGGCCGTGGCCCGCCACCGCCCGGGCCGGGCGGCCACCCAGATCCACCTGGCCCTGGACCGGCCGCTGCGCTGGACCGACGACCGTCTCGACGCGGTGCCGCTGGTGCACGTCAGCAACGGCGCCGACAGCACGGGTGTCGCCTGCGCCCAGGCCGAGGCGGGTCTGCTACCCGCGGCGCCGACCGTCGTCGTGGGCCAGCAGACGGTCCTCGACCCGACCCGCGCCCCGGACGGCGCGGCCACCCTGTGGCTGCAACTGCAGGAGGTCCCGTGGGCGCCCGTCGGCGATGCAGCCGGGCAACTGGACGTCAGCGGCGGGTGGACCCCGGAACTGGCCGACGCCTACGCCGACCGGGTCCTGGACCGGGTGGCCGAGTATGCGCCCGGGCTACGTGACCGGGTGGTGGGCCGGCACGTCATCTCCCCGACCGGCCTGCAGGCCGCCAACGCCAACGCCGTCCACGGCGACCCGTACGGCGGGGCTGCCGAGCTCGACCAGTCGCTGCTGTGGCGGCCCGGCACCGGCACCGGTCACCGCACCGGCGTCGAGAAACTGCTACACATCGGCGCTTTCACCCACCCCGGCCCCGGCCTCGGCGGCGGTTCCGGGCACCTGGCCGCGCAGGCGCTGCTGCGCCCGTCCGCCCCGCAGCGAGCCCTGAACCGGGTGCTGCACCGCGGCTGACCGCCGCCCCCGAAGGTCCCGCGCCCCCGCCTGATGTCATCGGCCGGGGCGCGGGACGTCCAGGGGCTCAGCGGCCGTCGATGCGATGATCGCCATCGTGGAACCGGGCCAGAACGGGGTCGATGGTCTGGCCGGCGAACTCGAGCGAACGGGTCAGACTGCGAAGGGAGGTAGGAACCGGTGACCTCATTGCCTCCAGTGTGTACTTCTGCTGCCAATCCGGTCCGGGTGGAACCAGCTTCCTGGGCAAGGTCATCCCGCGTCGGCGCTGTTCCCGTCGTAGCGCTGCCCCCAGCTGCTCTGGATCGATGGTGATGTCGTCGGCGCCGATGATGAGGACGAGGTCAACGAGATCGCGGTAGCGTCCCGACGTCCTTCCGTTGTGTTGCTCGTACATCGCGGCAACCTTGTCGGCGACCTGGTCAACCACGGGGTAAAGCCGCATGGGTGGAGGTGGCCCGACATCATCGATCGACACCGGGAAGTCCGAGTGCAGCACCCGCACCTTGCCGGTGAAGTGCAGACCGGTCGTCAGATCGAGCGGGAACTGCTCGAAAACGGTGGAGCCCAACAGGGCCCGCACGGTCAGCGTGACCCCGTGAGTCGCGCCGGTCAGGCGCCCCCGTTCGCTGACATCGAAGATGAAGGGGTCTCGCCCTTGCGCACGGCCGGCCTCCTTCAGTTCGGTGATGCAACCGTCGATGGTGAGGTCGGCGGCCGTATTCAGCAGGTCGAGATCCCTGCTGAATCGAGCATTGGGAAGCTGGACCGCCAGGCTGGTTCCACCTTTGAGGATCCAGCGTTCGCCGGGAATGTCGAAGACACGCGCGAGAAAGCAGTGCAGGACAAACAGGCGCCGAAGCTCCTGAAAGGGTCGGCCGCTAGCGGTTGAGGCCTGCTTGGTTCTGTCCGTCAGGGCTCGGCGAAAGGCAGCGGGAGTGGGATAGGCCTTCCCTGTCATGGAGGGTCAGCAATCATCGCTCGAAAACGTCCAGGCCCCGCTGGAGGAGAACTACGAGCACGGTCACCGCCGGTCGCGTGGGCGGCCAGGTCGATGCTGGACTGGGGGACGCCGGCGAGGGCGATCAGCTCATCGATCAGAGCGGTGCCGTCGTCGAATCCGTATCCCGCCGCGCAGCGATCCAGCGCAGCGGCCAGCGAAGTGACGGGTACGTCCCTCCGCCAGACCGCATCCCGGGCCACCACCGCCAGGTGCTCGCGGTCGACTCCGCTGTCCGCGAGCGCGGCGACCGTGACCACCGGAGTGGTGACCGGCAGGCCGTGCTCGACGATCCAGTCTCCGGACCGGACTTGGGCTTGGTGGACGACGACATCCGGATTGCGGGGCCGCCGTCGAGTGGACGCGACGAATTCGATGCGATCGGCGTCGAGATCGCCGAGGCCCAGCAGCTGTGCCGCGCTGCGATGGGAGACCACCCCCTCAGGATCAGGGGCGGCCAGCCGCTCCGGCGCTGATCGTTCCGGGGCCAGGGCGAGCCATGCGGTACGGACACCGGTCCACTCATCGGACGGGGTCCCGGTCAGTTGGTAGATGCCGTGCTGGAGGCGGGTCAGGGTGCCCTGCTCGATGAGGTCGGCCAGCTGCCGACGGGTGGCTCCGGCCAGGCGGCCTTGTGCGGCGGTGATGAGCCCGTGCTGGTCCTCCGCCTGCAGGCGGAGATTGGGCCACCACTCGTCCCTCCGCATGGCGCAATAGTATGCGCTTAGGTGAACTATTGCGCCATGCCGTGCAGCCAGCGGACGACCGGTCTGAGACCTGATCAGCCCATTTCGGGGCGCAGCCCCTTCTTGACCAGCCGCGGCATGACCTCCTGCGCGAAATACTCCAGCTCGCCGACGTAGTCGACGAACGACATCGTGATGCCGCCGAAACCGGCCCGGGCGAAGCGCTCGATCTCGTCGGCCACATCGTCGGGGGAGCCGACCAGCGGGCAGGTGCCGTGCCCGGCGGCGAACCGGCCGCGGAACGTGGCCAGCATCTCCGGGCTGAACGACTGCGCGTGCAGACCCTGCAGCCGCATCAGGTTGTCGACCGCATCCCAGTCGGCGTTCTCGTCGGCGTAGTAGTGCAGGTACTCGCGGGCTTCCTCGCGGGTCGGCCGGCAGACCACATGCGTCGGCGTGAGCACCCCGCTGGTCCGCCCCTGGGCCGCGGCGTCGGCGTGCAATCCGCGGACCACCTCGGCGCCCTGCTCCGGTCCGCTGACGATCGTGAAGACGAAGTCGGCGTTGCGGGCCGCATACGCCTTGCCCTGGGCGCTCGACCCGGCGTTCAGGATCGGCAGCCGACCGTCGGCCGGCTTGGGCAGTGCCTCCACCCCGGTCAGGTTCCAGAACCGACCGGGCACGTCGTACCGGCCCTCGCGCTGCCACAACGTGGTGACGATGTCGATCCACTCCTGGGCGAGGGCGTACCGGGAGTCGTGGTCCTGGGGGAGATCAACGCCCATGGCCTCGTACTCGGGCTGGTTCCAGCCCGCCACGACGTTCACGCCGACCCGACCGGGCGCGACCTGGTCGACGGTGGCGAGCTGCTTGGCCGTCACCACCGGGTGATTGAAGGCGGTGTGCACCGTGGCGAACGCGGTCACCCGCTCGGTCGAGGCGACGATCGCGGTGGCCCACGGCACCGGTTCCAGGACGCCCTCGTGGAAGTTGGTGACGCCCCCGTACCCGATCCACCGGGCGATCGGCAGCATGAAGTCGATGCCGACCCGATCGGCCAGCTGGGCCAACCGCAGGTTGTCCGCCCAGGACGCCGACCAGCGCTCCGGGATCGTCGTGACGGCCAGGCCGCCGGTGCAGTTCGAGGAGAACAGGCCGAGACGGAAGTGGTCGGCGTCGAGAAGCGGTGTGGACACGGTGAGTTCCTTTCGATGAGCGGGCGGTTCAGCGCTGCAGGACGAGCGGGATGGCCGGGCCGGCGGTGAGGTCGACGACCTGGCCGACGAGGTAGGTGTGGTCGCCGACCGGGAGTCGATGCCGGACGCGGCATTCCAGGCGGAGGGGTACGTCCGCGACGAGCAGCGGCATGCCGTCCAGGCCGGCCGTCCACTCGATCCCGGCGAACCGGTCGGCCGATCGGTTCGCGAAGTGGGTCGCCAGGGGTATCTGGTCGGCGCTCAACACGTGCACGACGAAGCCGTCGGCGGCCAGCCAGTCGTCCAGCTGACTGGAGCCGTGGTCGACGCACCATCCGACCAGCGGCGGTTGCAACGAGGTCGAGTGGAAGCTGTTGATGGTCTTGCCGACGGGCCGACCGTCGACGACGGTCGTGACGACGGCGACGCCGGTCGGCCAGCGGGCGAGGTGGCGGCGCAGCGCGGACGGAGTCGTCGCGGGGTCGTTCACGACCGGGGCGGGCGGGGTGTGCTGCGGCATGGCGGAGATCGTCCGGTCAGGGCGCCGGGACGGGCTATCCATTGACAGTCGCCGCTGTCCAGGGAACGCTTGTGTTCTGCGATCCGGACGAACGTCAGTCAAATGTCAACGGAGCCGCGCCGGCGCGTCGGTGACGGGGCGCCCGTGCGGGAGGTGGCCCATGGCCCGGTCGGCCCCGCCCCTGTCCGCCCACCGGGTGCTGCGCACCACGAGTCTCGATGTCGCCCGAGCCTCGGTCTCGGCCCAGCTCGCCCCGCACCGGCTGATGCCGACGGCCGGTGTCGAGGGCTTTCGCGCGCTGCACAACGCGGTCGATCTCGACGGTCTGAGCCTGCACTACATCGACTACGCGTCCGAGGTCGAGATCGCCGTCGACGGCATGGGTTTCCAGCTCGTCCAGATCCCGCTGGCCGGTCGGTGCACCATCGTGGCCGGACGAGCCACGGTCGCCGCGCACCCGGGCACAGCGGTGGTCGCCCCGCCGGGGCGCCCGCTGCGGATGCGCTACTCGAGGGGCAATCCGCGCCTGATGGTGCGGATCGGCCGTCCGGTGCTGACGCAACGGGTGGCGGTCGCCCGGGCCGCCGGGCTCGACATCCCCGACGGGGTCGGCGAACTCGATCTCACCCGGGGGGCGGGGCGGAGCTGGCGGGCCCTGGTCGACCTGGTCGTCACCGACGTGGACCGTCCCGACGGGCTCGCGTCGGCGCCCTCTGCGGCCGCGGCGTTGCGGATCGCGCTCATCGACGGGTTGCTGGCCGGGCTGGCCGTCCCCGGCGAAGCTGCCGCCGTCACCCCCCACGAGCGGCCGATCCGCCGCGCCGCCCGGCTCATCGAGGACCACTGTGCCGAACCGCTCGGCACCCCGGACATCGCCGAGGCCGTCGGTCTCAGCGTCCGCGCCCTGCAGGCCGGCTTTCGCGTGCACCTGGGCGTCACCCCGATGGCCCACCTGCGCCGGGTCCGGCTGGAACGGGTGCGCGCCGATCTGCAACAGGGCCGCGCCGCGAGCGTCACGGAGGCGGCGCTGCGCTGGGGCGTCACCCACCTCGGCCGGTTGTCCGGCGACTACCGGTCGACGTTCGGCGAGACGCCCAGCCAGACCCTGCAACGCTCCCGCTGAGACCGGGCCGCCCGGTCCGCCCGCATTCCGGCTGACCCACGCGCGAACTGGATAGAGCCCCGCCCGGGCCACCGCCTACCGTCCGACGTCACGGCAGCAGTCGTCCCCCGGGCGACCGCGATCCGCGTCCCGTACTGCGACCGAGAGGTGATGGCCATGACCGTCGTCGACGACCTGCTCGATTCCCTGGCGACCGGCGGGGTGGAGATCCTCGACCTCACCGCCCCGCTCTCGCCGGACACCCCCGTCCTGCAGCTGCCGCCGCCGTTCGCGAACACGATCCCGCTGTCGCTGGAGAAGGTCAGCGACTTCGACGACGACGGGCCGTTCTGGGGCTGGAACAACATCCACCTCGGCGAGCACACCGGCACCCACCTCGACGCCCCCGTGCACTGGGCGACCGGCCGGGACGGCAACTCCGTCGACACCATCCCGCCGCGTCGGCTCGTCGGACCGGCCGTCGTCCTGGACGTCACCGAGCGCGCGCAGGAGAACCCCGATCTGCTGGTCGGCCCAGCGGACTTCGAGGCTCTCGGTCCGTTGCCGGAGGGTGCCTGGCTGCTGCTGCGCACCGGCTGGAGCCGGTACAGCCGGGACGCCCAGGCCTTCGCTAATGCCGACGACGCCGGCCCGCACACCCCGGGCGTCTCGGCCGAGGGGGCGCAGTGGCTCGCCGAGTCGCCCATCACCGGCTACGGGGTGGAGACGGTCGGTATCGACGCCGGTCAGGCCGGCGGACTGCAGCCGCCGTTCCCGGTGCACCACTACCTGCTGGGCGCCGACAAGTACGGCCTGACCCAGCTGCAGAACCTCGACCGGCTGCCGGCCACCGGGGCCATGCTGGTGGTCTCGCCGCTGCCGATCGTCGGCGGCACCGGGTCGCCGGCCCGCGCGTACGCCATCGTCCCGTCCTGATCCGCTCGGGTCGCCGCCCCCGCTGACCAGCCGACCATCGACCGAACGGAGAAGGAGCCGCCGCCATGGCCGAACGGTCTTTCGCCCACGAAGTACGCAAGCTCCGCGACGGAGCGGGCACCACGTTCTCCGGCGAGGGCATCCTCGCCGTCACCAAGGCCCTGCTGCAGTCCGGCGTCGCCTACGTCGGCGGCTACCAGGGCGCGCCGATCTCGCACCTGATGGACGTCCTCGGCGACGCCCACGAGGTGCTGGAGGAACTCGGCGTCTACTTCGAGAACAGCGCCTCCGAGGCCACCGCGGCCGCCATGCTGGCCGCATCGGTGAACTATCCGCTCCGGGGCGCGATCACCTTCAAGTCGACCGTCGGCACCAACGTCGCCTCCGACGCCCTGGCCAACCTGTCCAGCGGCGGCGTCACCGGTGGCGCGTTGATCATCGTCGGGGAGGACTACGGCGAGGGCTCCAGCATCATGCAGGAACGCTCGCACGCGTTCGCCATGAAGTCGCAGATGTGGCTGCTCGACCCACGCACGAACATCGAGGCGATCGTCAACGCCGTCGAGGCCGGGTTCGAACTGTCCGAGGCCAGCTCCACCCCCGTCATGCTGCAGCTGCGCCTGCGGGCCTGCCATCTGACCGGCAGCTTCGAGGCCAAGGACAACCAGCGGCCGCCGATGACGGTCACCGAGGCCATCGAGAACCCGGTCCGGCAGCTGGACCGCATCGTGCTGCCGCCGGCGAGCTTCCTGCACGAGAAGGAGAAGATCGAGAACCGCTGGCCGGCGGCCGTCGAGTTCATCACGCGGCGCGGCCTGAACGAGGTGCTCGGCGCCGGCACCGCCGACGTCGGGATCATCGTGCAGGGCGGCGTCTACAACACCCTGAACCGGGCGCTCGAACTGCTCGGCCAGTCGGACGCGTTCGGCAACACCCAGGTCCCGATCTACGTCATGAACGTGACCTACCCGGTGGTCGACTCCGAGGTTCTCGACTTCTGCGCCGACAAGAAGGCCGTGCTGCTGGTCGAGGAGGGGCAGCCCGACTACATCGAGCAGAACCTCAACGCGATTCTCCGGCGGGCCGGGTCGACCGTCGCACTGCACGGCAAGGACCTGCTGCCCGTCGCCGGCGAGTACACCACCGCCGCCGTCACCCGCGGTGTCGACGACTTCCTGGCCCGCCACCTGCCCGACCGCGAACGGACCCGACCGGCGCTGCTGCGCCCGGCCGACGACCCGGCCAGCCCGTTCGCCACCCGCGTCGACGCCAAGGCCATCAAGGCCCGCCCGCCGGGCCTGTGCACCGGCTGCCCGGAGCGCCCCATCTTCAGCGCACTCAAGCTGGCGGAGAAGGAGACCGGCAAGAAGCACCACGTCAGCGCGGACATCGGCTGCCACCTGTTCGCCATCAACGAGCCCTTCAACCTCGGCGCGACCACGATGGGGTACGGGCTCGGCTCGGCCGGGGCGGCCGCACTGAACTCCAAGTCCGCCGACCGGCGGACCGTGGCGATCATGGGCGACGGCGGGTTCTGGCACAACGGCCTGACCAGCGGGGTCGGTAACGCCGTCTTCAACGAGAACGATCAGCTCCTGCTGGTCGTGGACAACGCCTACAGCGCCGCCACCGGCGGCCAGGACGTGCTCTCGTCCCAGGCCGACAGCCCGCTGCGTTCCACCCAGCATCCGATCGAGAAGGCCGTCCGCGGCGTCGGGGTGAAGTGGACCAAGACCGTCACCGACACGTACAGGATCGGCGAGCTGCGCGATCTGCTGGTCACCGCGCTCACCACTAAGACCAAGGGCCCGAAGGTCATCGTCGCCCAGTCCGAGTGCCAGCTGAACAAGCAGCGCCGAGAGAAGCCGCAGCGGCAGAAGGCCATCAAGGAGGGCAAGCGGGTCGTCAAGGAACGGTTCGGCGTCGACGCCGAGACCTGCACCGGCGACCACGCCTGCATCCGCGTCTCCGGCTGCCCCTCGCTGACCATCGCCCCCAACCCGGACCCGATGCGCACCGACCCGGTCGCCACCGTGCTCGACTCCTGCGTCGGCTGCGGGGTGTGCGGGGCCAACGCGCACGCCGCGTCGCTGTGCCCGTCGTTCTACCGGACCGACATGGTCATCAACCCGACCGCCGTCGACCGCGCCCGGTCCGTCATCCGCAAGGGCTGGACGAAGGCCCTGTCCTCCGGGGTCGAGTCCCGGGCCGCACAGTACGAGGTCGCGCAATGAGCAGCAGCTGGAGCAGTGGGCGTCGCCCGATCACCATCGCCATCCTGGCCATGGGCGGCGAGGGCGGCGGGGTGCTCGCCGACTGGATCGTCGCCGTCGGGCAGAAGGCCGGCTGGTACGCACAGAACACGTCCGTCGCCGGGGTCGCCCAGCGCACCGGTGCGACCGTCTACTACGTCGAGCTGTACCCGCCGTCGTTGGCCCCGGCCGGTGAGAGTGCCCGGCAGCAGCCGGTTCTCAGCCTGTTCCCGACGCCGGGGGAGGTCGACGTCGTCATCGCCTCCGAGCTGATGGAGGCCGGCCGGGCCGTGCAGCGCGGGTTCGCCACCCCCGACCGCACCACGTTGATCGCGTCGACCAACCGGGTCTACTCGATGGACGAACGACTCGCCCTCGGCGACGGCCGGGCCGACAGTGCCGCCCTGCTGTCCGCGGCCGAGGCCGGCGCCAAGCGGCTGGTGTCCGCCGACTTCATGGCCCTGGCGACCACGGCCGGCAGTGTCATCAGCGCGTCGCTGTTCGGGGCGCTGGCCGGGTCGGCCGCGCTGCCGTTTCCGCGGCCGGAGTTCGAGGCCGCCATCAGGGCGTCCGGCAAGGGCGTCGACGCGTCGCTGCGGGCGTTCGCCGCCGGCTACGACGCCGCGACCGCGCCGCCACCGGCCCCGGCCTCGCGCGGCAACGGCCCGGTCGCCCTGACCCTGCAGCCGCGCCGACCGGTCGACCCGGTCGAGGCCGCCGCCCAGGCCGAGGAACGGCGACGGCGGCAGATCGCGGCCACCGACCCGGGCAGCCTGGTCGGGCCCGGGTTGCAGGCCCACGCCCGTCGCGTAGCGGACCACTTCCCCGTCCCGGCGCGGGACATGCTGCTGCACGGGTGCGTCCGCACCGCCGTCTACCAGGACATCGACTACACCGATCGCTACCTGCAGCGGGTCTCCCGGTTGGCCGCGATCGAACTCGATCCGGCCGGGGAGGCCCGGCTCACCGTCGAAGCCGCCCGGCACGTCGCGCTTTGGATGACCTACCAGGACACCATCCATGTCGCCCACCAGAAGATCCGCAGCAAGCGGATCGCCGGAGTCCGCGACGAGGCCGGGGCCAAGAAGGGGCAGATCGTCGACGTCCGCGAGTACCTGCACCCGCAGGTCGAGGAGATCACCGACACTCTGCCGACGGCGATGGGCCGCCGGCTGTCCCGGTCGAAGATGTTCCGCCGCATCGTCACCAGGGCCACCCGGAACGGCATCGTCGTCAACACCACCGGCACCATCGGTTTCTCGATGCTGTGGGTGATGGCCAGGTTCCGGCCCATGCGGCCCCGGTCGTACCGGTTCGCCCGCGAGCAGGAGGCGCTGGACACGTGGATCGACCGGGCCGTCCGGGTCGGTCGCGACGATCCCGAACTGGCCCGCGAGGTCATCGAGTGCCAGCGGGTGCTCAAGGGCTACGGCGCCACCCACGAGCACGGCCGGGAGAGCTTCGCGCTGCTGATGGCCGCCGTCGACACCCTGGCCTCCGGGCCCGGGCGGGCCCGGGCGGCCGCGGAGATCCAGCGTCTCCGGGAGGCCGCGCTGGCCGACGAGGACGGGACGGCGCTCCGCGCGGCGCTGGCCCAGGTGGCGCCGGGCGCGTTGGCCGCGGTCGCCTGAGGCCGCGGGCGTGGTCGGTTCCGTCGGGGGGCCGACCCGCCCGGCTGCATCGACAGGGGCGCCCCGACCGCGAAGGACCGTCACCACCGTGGGACGGGCTATAGTGGTCGGGCACCTGCGGGCGTAGTTCAGTGGTAGAACTTCAGCTTCCCAAGCTGATAGCGCGAGTTCGATTCTCGTCGCCCGCTCCAGCAGTGCGAAGGCCCGGACGGATTTCCGTCCGGGCCTTCGCCGTTCCGCCGGTGGGGGTGACGTTGCGATTCCCGCTGGTCGGGGCCTCACGACCCGACGCCGATCGGCCCTCTAGGCTGCCCTCATGCTGCTTTCGGATCGCGACCTGCTCGCCGAGATCGAGGCCGGGAATCTCGGCCTGGACCCCTTCGACGCCACGCTGATCCAGCCGTCCAGCATCGACGTCCGGCTCGACCGGTTCTTCCGGGTCTTCAACAACACGAAGTACACCCACATCGATCCCAAGGTGCAGCAGGACGACCTGACCACCCAGGTGGAGGTCGAGGGGGACGGACCGTTCGTCCTGCACCCGGGCGAGTTCGTCCTCGGCTCGACGTTCGAGGCGGTCACGCTGTCCGACTCCCTGGCCGGTCGGCTGGAGGGCAAGTCGTCACTCGGCCGGCTCGGTCTGCTCACCCATTCGACCGCCGGGTTCATCGACCCCGGTTTCACCGGTCACATCACCCTCGAACTGTCCAACGTGGCCAACCTCCCGATCACCCTGTGGCCGGGCATGAAGATCGGACAGCTCTGCCTGTTCCGGCTGACCACCCCGGCGCTGCACCCCTACGGCTCGGCCCAGTACGGCTCCCGCTACCAGGGGCAGCGCGGGCCGACCCCGTCGCGGGCGTACCTAAACTTCCGGCAGGACGACACCCGCCGCTGAAGCGGCGGTCGCTTCGCCGCCCGATGGGCGGCGGAGCGGGTGGAGGTCACGAGGTCACGCGGAGAGTGCCGTCCACGCGACGCGCCAGTGAGTGGTCCACCGGCTCGTCCCGTAGTTCGTCGGGCAGCAGGTCGGCCGGCACGTCCTGGAAGCAGACCGGTCGGAGCCAGCGGCGGATGGCCGTCGCCCCGACGCTGGTGTGCAGCACCGACGTGGATGCCGGGTAGGGACCACCGTGGTGGGTGGCCCAGGCCACGGCCAGTCCGGTCGGGAACGCGTTCCAGACGATGCGCCCCACCCGTCCGACCAGGATGTCCAGGACGATCCGCGACACCTCGGAATCCGTCCCGTCGGCGTGGATCGTCCCGGTCAGCGCCGGTCCGGTCCGGGACACGATGGACCGCAGCTGGTCGACGTCCGTGTACGTCGCCACCAGCAGGATCGGCCCGAAACACTCCTCCAGCAGGTCGCCGGTCAGCTGGTCGGGGTCGACCTCCAGGAGCACTGGGGCGCCATGGCGGCCGCCGGCATCGACCGGACGACGATCGGAATGACCCGCCAGGACAGTGACTCCGGCGTGCCCGGCCAGTGCCGTGCTGCGGGTGGCGTAGGCGCCGGCGATGCGCTCGCTGAGCATCACGCCGCTCGGCACTTCGCCGACCGCCGTGATCAGCGCCTTGCGCAGGGCCCGGCCGTCCGGGCCGGCGGGGATCAGGACGAGACCCGGTTTGGTGCAGTACTGCCCCACCCCCAGGGTGAAGGAACCGGCGAGACCGCGGGCGATGTCGACGCCGCGGGCCCGGGCCGCGGCCGGGCAGACGGCCACGACATTCAGGGCCCCGAGCTCGCCGTAGAACGGGATCGGGTCCGGGCGGGCCGCTGCGACGTCGGCCAGCAGACGGCCGACCGGCAGCGATCCGGTGAAACCCACGGCGCGGACGGCGGGGTGGCGCACCAGCTCCGTCCCGGCCTGTTGCCCGTGGACGAGCGAGAGGATGCCGGTGTCGACGCCGATCGATTCCGCCGCCCGCCGGATCGCGCGGAAGGACGATGCGGAGGTCAGCGGGTGGGCCTCGTGGACCTTGGCGACGACGGGACAGCCAGCGGCCAGGGCCGAGGCGGTGTCGCCGCCGGCCACCGAGAAGGCGAACGGGAAGTTGCTGGCCCCGAACACACCGACCGGGCCCAGCGGGAGGAGCATCCTGCGCAGGTCGGGACGGGGCCCGGCCGGCGAGTCGCCGCGGTGGTCCACCGTCGCCTCGAGGTAGGCGCCGTCGTCCAGCACGTCGGCGAAATGCTCGAACTGGAATCTGGCCCGCGAGAGTTCCTGTTGCAGGCGTGATGTCGGCAGTCCGGTCTCCTGCTCACAAGTAGTGACCAGATCGTCACGGTCGGCCTCGAGTGCGGTCGACACCGCTCTGAGCAGTCGAGCGCGGCCCGACCGGCCGAGGGAGGAGAGCGCGGCGAAGGCCGCGACCGCCGCGTCGAGCGCCGCGTCCAGTTCTGCGGTCGAGGTGTGACGGGCGGGCGCGGCGGACGGGTCCGACCGGTCATGAGGGGACATCAGTGCTCCTGTCGGCTGGAAAGCGATGAAACGACACGAATGTCGATGGGTGGTCCTGGAAAAGCCTGTCGGGGCATTGCGCCGTATGACGCCCGCGTAACGATCGATGTGCGCGCAGACCTGTTCGGCCAGAACGCTCTTGACAAGTTCGGCAATGCGGCAGAGTCTCCCCGTAATCGATTACGAGGAGGACGTTATCGTCACCGTCAAGGACGTCGCTCAGCGAGCGGGAGTGTCCGTCGCGAGCGTGTCACGCGCGCTCAACGGGCTTCCGGGCGTGAGCGAGAGCGTCGTCCGGCGGGTCAAGGAGGCGGCCGACGAGCTGCACTACCGTCCCAACGCGGTGGCCCGCTCGCTGCGGACGGAAGCCTCCCGCGCGCTCGGCCTGGTGATCAGCGACGTCACCAACTCCTTTTTCGTGGAGCTCGCCCGGACGATCGAGGACGAGGCGGCCAAGCTCGGCTTCTCGCTCATCCTGTGCAACTCCGACGAGGACCCGGCCAAGGAGGGCCACTACCTCGACGTCCTGCACGACCAGCGGATCGACGGTCTGCTGCTGTCCCCGGCCCGCGCGATGACGCCGCAGATCAGGCGGATGCGCGAGTTCGGAACGCCGATCGTGCTGCTCGACCGCAACCTCCGGGGTTCCGGCCTGCCCTGCGCGGGCGTCGACGGCCGCAGTGCCATCGCCGATCTCGCCGAGCACCTGGCCGAGCAGGGGTATCGGAGCGCCGGTGTCATCGGCGGTCCGGTCGAGGTGTCCAACGGCCACCAGCGGCTGCTCGACTTCGCCACCGAAGCCGGGAACCGGGGTATCGCCGTCGCTCCCGAGCACCGCCACACCGGCAATTTCGAGGTCGACGGTGGGCGCGCCGCGATGAGCCTGATCCTCGACACCCCGTCGCCCCCGCAGGTTGTCTTCGCGACCAACAACCTGATGGCCCTGGGCGCTCTGCAGGTGCTGCACGAACAGGGCGTCGCGGTCGGGACCGACATGGGCTTCGTCAGTTTCGACGACGTGCCCTGGTTCTCCCTGATGACTCCGAGCATCACGGCGATCGAGCAACCGATCGCCGCGCTGGGCGCCAACGCCGCGTCGATGATCACCGGCCTGATCGCCGGCCAACGGGTGCGCTCCCGCACGGTCCGCGCGCACCTGACTCCCCGGCAGTCCACGATGAGGGGCCACGCATGACGACGAGCGGTACGCCGACGCACACGGGCGGGCGGCTCTTCCGGGACCCGTCGACGGGACGGTCATCGCACCCGATCCGTCGACTGGTGACGCCGTCGTTCTGGCGACACAAGGCGGTCTGGGTCGTGCTGGCCGCGACCTATCTCGTCGGGCTGGCCGTGTCCGCGAACGTCGTCGCGCCGAGTCGCTGGGCCGACCTGCTGCGGTTGGCCACGCCGTTGGCGTGCCTGGCCCTTGGTCAGACGATCCTGGTCATCGGCCGCAACCTCGACCTCTCCGTCGGCGGGGTCGTCGGACTGGTCAACGTGATCGCCGCCGGCGTCCTGGCGCAGCAGAGCAACCCCGTCGTGGTGATCCTGCTGTGCCTGGGCATGGGGCTGGCCGTGGGCCTGATCAACGGCGTCGGCGTTGCCCTGGTAGGGGTTTCGCCGTTCATCATGACCCTGGGCACGAGTTTCATGCTGACCGGCGCGGCCCTCGTGATCTCGGGTGGAGCCCCGTCCGGTCAACTTCCACCGTCGATCCGCGCGCTGTCCCTCGGCAGTTGGCTCGGCCTGGCTCCCGCGGTGTGGCTCACCGCGGCCCTGTTCGTGGGGGTGGCCATCGTGCTGAAGTTCACCTGGGTGGGCCGCACGCTCTACGCCCGCGGCATCAATCCCTCCGCCGCGCGGCTCAGCGGCGTCTCCCTCGCCCGTGTCGACGTCGTCTCCTACGTGTTCTCGGGGCTCTGCGCCGCCGTCGGCGGCCTGTTCCTGGCCGGCGCCGTCGGTCAGGGCAGTCTCGGAGCCGGCGAAGACCTGCTGCTGAACTCGCTGGCCGCCGTCGTCGTCGGCGGCACCACCTTCGTCGGCGGCAAGGGCGGCGTCGGCGGGACCCTCGGCGGGGCATTGTTGTTCACCGTCCTGGCCGCCGTACTGACAGCCGCCGGTCTCGGCGCCGGCGGGCTGTCGATCGCCAGCGGTGTCGTCCTGCTCGCCGCGGCCGCTCTGTTCCGGCGAACCCGCAGCACCTGACCAACCACCCACCACTGCGTCCCTGTCGCCTTTCTCGTCCGCCGCCCCACCCCCAGCACCCTCAGATCGGAGCTCCTCAGATGCGTACCCCCCTCCGGCATTTCATGGTCGCCGCGGCCGTGTCGGCCGTGACCCTGACCGCCCTGACCGGCTGCGGGAGTTCCAGCAGCACGTCCTCCAGCTCGGCCGACGGTGGCTCGTCGTCCGCTGCGGCGTCCGGCAGCGCCGGCGCGGACGCCGGCGGCAGCATCCCGCTCTACTCGGGGATGGCGCTGTCCGCCGCCAGCTCCGATGTCGACACCTCGAAGTACAAGAGCGACGTCAGCAACCCCAAGATCGGGTACGCCAGCCTCAACCTGGTCAACAGCTTCCAGGTGCAGCGCTCCAAGGCCGCCGAACTGGTGGCCAAGGAGTACGGCGCCGAGCTCATCACCACCAACGCCAACAACGACGCCAACACCCAGGTCAGCAACATCGAGGACCTGCTCGCGCAGGGCGTCAACGCCCTCGTCGTCTCGCCGGTCAACAGCGACTCCCTGACCCCGGTGCTGCGCCGCGCGGCGCAGGCCAACATCCCGGTCATCGTCGAGGGGACGGACGTCCAGTCCTCTGACGTGCTCAGCCGGGTGTTCTCGACCAACGACACCTTCGGTGCCACCGCGGCCAAGGGACTCTGCGACCTGATGTCCGGGAAGGGCAAGGTCGTGATGCTGCGCGGGATAGCCGGCGTGCAGGCCGAGACCGAGCGGTACGACGCGGGCAAGGCCGAGATGGAGAAGTGCGGACTCGAGGTCGAGGGTGAGGCCTACGGCGACTGGAACTACGCCGGCGGTCAGACCGCGGCGGAGACGCTGGTCGCCCAGTTCCCCGAGATCGACGGCGTGTGGTCCAGCGGTTCGGAGATGACGCGGGCGGCGATCGACGTGTTCGAGGCCAAGGGGCGGCCGCTGGTGCCGATGACCGGCGAGTGCGAGAACGGTTTCCTGCACATCTGGCAGGACAAGGGGCTCAAGGCCGTGGCGCCGATCTTCCCGACCTGGCAGACCCCGGAAGCGGTCAAGCTGGCGCTGAAGGCGTTGCGCGGCGAGACGATCAAGGCCTCCTACAGCCTGGAGCTGCCGGCCATCACCGATGAGAACGTCGACCAGTTCGCCAACGCCTCGCTGCCCAAGGACTGGTGGTCGGACGGTGTCGTCGGCAGCGACGGCAAGCTGGAGAACTACCTGACGCCCGACCAGGTCAAGACGATCTTCTCGTGACTTTCCGCAGCCTCACCGTCGATCACGTCTCCAAGGCGTTCGGGGCGACCCGTGCGCTGTCCGACGTCAGCTTCACCCTCCGAGCGGGCGCCGTCCATGGCCTGGTCGGGGAGAACGGCGCCGGGAAGTCGACACTGCTGAAGATCATCAGCGGGGTCTACCGGGCCGATTCCGGCACGGTGGCCGTCGACGGGACGGCGGTGACGCCGGGTTCGATGACGGCGGCCGAGGCTGCCGGGATCCAGATCGTGCATCAGGAACTGGCGCTGTTCCCGCACCTGACGGTGGCGCAGAACATCTGCGCCGGCCGGGCACCCCGCAAGCAGGGGTGGGTCAGCGTGTCGGAGATGGAACGCCGAGCCCGGGCCGCCCTGGCCCGGCTCGGCGCCGACATTGATGTCCGACGCCGGGTCGAGGGACTGCCGACCGCCGATCAGCAGTTCGTCGAGCTGGCCCGCGGTCTGGTTCGTTCGTCGAACGTCCTGATCCTCGACGAACCGACGGCGGCGCTGCCGCCCGAAGACGCGCGGCGGTTGCTGGCCGTGTTGCGGGAACTGGCCGCCGGCGGGATGGGCATCGCCTTCGTCAGTCACCGGCTCGACGAGGTGATGGCGGTGACCGACGAGGTGACCGTGCTCAAGGACGGCGCGGTGAACAGCTCCGCGCCGACCGAGCAGTTGTCGCCGGAGCGGATCGTCTCGCTCATGGTGGGCCGCGAGCTCGCCGATCTCTTCCCGCCGAAGGCGGCCGAGACCGGCCGGCCGGCCGTGCTCTCGGTGCAGGGACTGGTCGCTCCGCCGTTGGTCCGCGGCGTGGACGTCGAGCTCCACGAAGGGGAGATCGTCGGCCTGTACGGCCTGGAGGGGTCGGGCCAGGACGAGGTGCTCCGCTGCCTGGCCGGTGACCTCCCGGTGGCCGGCGGGCGCGTCAGCCTGCGCGGCCGACGGCTCCGGACCGGCCGGGTCGGTCGGGCGCTGCGGGCCGGGGTGGGGTTCGTCCCGCCCGACCGCAAGCACGACGGCCTGCTGCTCGAAGCGTCAGGCATCCAGAACATCTCGCTCCCCGTGGTCCGGCGCCGATTCAGCTCGGGCTGGTGGGTGCGGTCCCGGGCCGAGCACCGGGATGCCGCCGCCGCGGCCGCCGAGGCGGGTGTCCGCGGCAACCTGGACCGTCCGGTCGTCACCCTGTCCGGCGGCAACCAGCAGAAGGTGCTGCTGTCCCGGTTGCTGCTGGCCCGGGCCGACGTCCTGCTGCTGAACCAGCCGACCCGCGGCGTCGACGTCGGCGCCAAGGCGGAGATCTACCGGCTGATCCGGTCGGTCTGCGACAGCGGTCGGACGGCGCTGGTCGTCAGCCCGGAGATCACCGAACTGCTCGGACTGTGCGACCGGATCGTGGTCATCGGCGCGGGCAGCATCCGCGGTGAGGTCGACGCCGGCTCGGCGACCGAGGAACAGGTGCTGGCGCTGGCGGTGGCGTCGTGAACGACATCGGGAAGGGCAGCATGGACACCAGCATCAAGGGCGCCGTGAACGACGCTGGGACGACGACCCGGTCGTCCGGGTGGGGGTCACGGTTCGATCCGTCGATCCTGCCCGCGGTGCTGTTCATCGTGCTGCTGTGTCTCATCGGTGCGCGCAACTCCAACTTCTTCGGCACCTTCAACATCGGCAACGTCCTCACCCAGATCGTGCCGCTGCTCCTGGTGGCCGCCGGGCAGACCTTCGTGGTCGCGACCGGCGGCATCGACCTGTCCGTGGGGTCCATCGTCAGCCTGGCCTCGGTGGTGTCGGTCAGCCTGTTCGCCCCCTGGGGCATTCCGGCCACGATCGCGATGACCATCGCGGTGAGTGTGCTGTGCGGTGTCGTCAACGGCCTGCTGGTCAGCCGCGGACTCGAGCCGTTCCTGGTCACCCTGGCCACCCTGTCGGTGATTCAGGGCGCCGCCTTCCTCATCCGCGAATCGCCCGGCGGCGGCGTGCCCGAGTCCTGGGGCGAGGTGGCCGGCTACTTCAAGGGCGGCATCGTGCCGTTCGCGCTGCCGATCGCCGTCGTGGCCATCATCGTGGCCACCGTCGTGCTGCGCCGGACCCAGGTCGGGTTCGACATCCTGGCCACCGGCAGCAACGCCGACGTGGCCGAACTGTGCGGGATCCGCACCACCCGGGCCCACCTGTGGGCCTACGGGCTGTCGGGTCTGCTGGGCGGTCTGGCCGGGTTGTACGTGAACGCCCGGACGCTCGGCGGGGATCCGCTGGCGGGGGCCACCTTCACGCTCGACTCGATCGCCGCGGTCGTCCTGGGTGGCACCCTGATCACCGGCGGGCGGGCGTCGATCATCGGGTCGGCCGCCGGGGCGCTCTCGCTGGGCCTGCTCTCGAACGTGCTGAACTTCGCCAACGTCTCCAGCTTCTACCAGCAGGCCGTCAAGGGCGCCGTCGTCGTCCTGGCGGTGGCCGTCCCGCTGATCGCCGTGCGGGTGAGCCGACGCGTCCGGGCCACCAACCAAGCCCGCGCCGTCGCGCGGAACCGTTCACGCGTCGCCGTCGCCGGCGGCCCGGGGGACGGGAGTACCGCGTGACCGTCGTCGACGGGTGGGTGACGACCGTGACGGGGCCGGTCGAGGCCGCGTCGCTCGGACACGTCGCCCCGCACGAGCATCTGGTGTCCGACTCGTCGGCCCAGGTCGTGGCCCTCTACGAGGGGCCGGCGGAGCGTCGCGCCGCGCTGGGTATCGACGAGGCCGACCGCGAGTTGCTGATGGCGCCGATGGACATCCGCAACCTGGGCTGGATCCGTCGACACGCGATGAACGTCGACAACCTCCGACTCGACGACCGCGAGGCGACCCTCGAGGCGTTGGCCGACTTCCGTGGACTCGGTGGCACCGCCATCGTCGAGTGCACGCCCATCGGACTGGGCCGCGATCCGCTGGCGCTGCGCGAGCTGTCGCAGGCATCGGGCGTCCTGGTCGTGATGGGCAGCGGGTGGTACCTCGCCGACTTCCACCCGGCCGAACTCGACGCCGCCGACACCGGCCGGTTGCGTGAGGAGATCCTGCGCGACCTCACCGTCGGTGTCGACGACACCGGGGTGCGGTCCGGGATCATCGGCGAGATCGGCACCGGCTGGCCCCTCCACCCGGCCGAACGGCTGGTGCTGCAGGCCGCCGCGCAGGCGCAACGGGCCTCGGGGGCGGCGATGCAGATCCACCCCGGACGGCATCCCGAGGCCCCGGCGGCGGTCCTGCGGGTCCTCGACGAGGCCGGCGCCGACCTGACCAAGGTCTCCGTCTCGCACCTCGACCGGACCCTGACCGACCCGGCCGACCTCGTCGAGATCGCCCGGACCGGTTGCTATCTCGAGTTCGACATGTTCGGCCAGGAGTCGACGTACTACCCCTACGGCTGGTTCGAGGTGCCCAACGACGGCGCCCGCGTCCGGCTGCTGGAGGCGCTGGTCGAACGGGACCTGCTGGGTCAGCTGCTCATCTCGCAGGACACCGGCTACCGGTCCCTGCTGCCCCGCTGGGGCGGCACCGGATACGCGCACATCCTGCGCGAGGTCGTGCCCCTGCTGCGACGCCGCGGCTGGAGCCCGGCGGACGTCGACCGCCTGACCCGGACCAACCCCGCCCGATGGCTCAGCCGGAACGGAGCGTGACCGTGGCCATCATCGAATACCGCCCGGAACCCGAGGAATTCGGCTGGACGTTCGGCGGCCTGGAACCGGTGCGCCGGGTGGCCCCGGGCGATGTGCTGAGGCTGTGGACCGAGGACGCCTTCGGCGGTCACCTGCGCTCCACCAGTTCCCGGCTCAGCACGGATGTGCCCGGGTTGCTGACGAACCCGCAGACCGGGCCGTTCCACGTCGAGGGTGCCCGGCCGGGCGACACCCTCGTCCTGCACGTGCTCGACCTGCGCCCCGCCCGCACGTGGGGTGCCTCCTGCGCCTTTCCCGGCTTCGGCGGCCTGACCAGCACCGACCTCGACCCGTCCCTGCAGGACCTGCTGCCGGAACGGGTCTGGATGTACGACGTGGACGCCGAGGCCGGCACGGTGACCTATCGGGCCCTGGACAGCGACCACCAGATGGCGCTGCCGCTGGAACCCATGCTTGGCACCATCGGGGTGGCCCCGGCCCGCGGCGAGGTGCGGTCGTCGCTCGTCCCCGATCGGCACGGCGGCAATCTCGACGTCCCGGCCGTGCGACCCGGGACCACCGTCTACCTGGGGGTGAACGTCGAGGGCGCGTTGTTCTCCGTCGGCGACGGTCACTACCGCCAGGGCGAGGGCGAGCTCTGCGGCTCCGGGGTGGAGGGCGCGTTGTGGGTCGACCTGGTGGTCGACCTGCTGCCGGGCGTTCCGACCGCTGGGCCGCGGCTGGAGACCGACGACAGCCTCATCGCCGTCGGTTCCGCGCGGCCGCTGGACGCGGCCTGGCGCATCGCCCACCTCGACCTCGTGAGGTGGGTCGCCGACCGCACCGGACTCTCACCGATGGACGCCTACCAGCTCGTCTCCCAGGTGGGCCGGTCGCCCATCGGCAATGTCGTCGACCCGAACTTCACGGTCACCGCCGTGGTCGACAAGAAATACCTGCCCGGCCTGGACGAGGCCGCCGACGGCCTGCACCAGCGGCTGCGGGCGACCGATCTACCCGCCCGCCCCTGACCCGAGACCCCAGGGAAGGTCCGCCCGGACCGCCCGACCCGAGAGGAAGACCCGTCCGATGACACTGTGCCGCGCCCTGGTGGTGGGCGAGTCGTGGGTGACCCACAGCATCCATCAGAAGGGGTTCGACTCCTTCACCACGACCGAGTACGTCGAGGGCGGGGGTCGGCTGATCGCCGCCCTGCAGGCCGGTGACGTCGAGGTGGACTACATGCCGGCCCATGTCGCGATGCGCGACTTCCCGGACACCGCCGAGGCGCTCCGGGCATGGGACTGCATCGTCATCAGCGACATCGGGGCCAACAGCCTGCTGCTGCATCCCGACACGTTCAACCGGTCCGTGCCCCGCCCCAATCGGTTGGAGGCCCTGGCCACCTACGTGCGGGAGGGCGGCGGCGTGGTGATGGTCGGCGGCTACCTGACGTTCCAGGGCATCGAGGCCAAGGGCTGCTGGCGGGGCACCCCGGTGGAGGAGGTCCTGCCGGTCACGTTGGAACCGTTCGACGATCGTTGCGAGCGGCCGGACGGTGTCGTGGCCCAGGTGACCGGGTCGCACGCGGTCACCGACCAGGTCCACGGCGAGTGGCCGGCGTTGCTCGGCTACAACCGGTTGACCGCTCGCCCGACGTCACAGGTGCTGGCCACCGTCGGCGACGACCCGCTGCTCGTCGTCGGGTCGGCCGGTCAGGGGCGCAGCGTCGCCTTCGCCTCCGACTGTTCGCCGCACTGGGCGCCGCCGGCGTTCATGGACTGGGAGCACTACGAGCGCCTGTGGTCCCAGATGATCATCTGGGCCGCCGGGACGGGAGCGCGCTGACGGTGCCCACCGAGACGTCCTCGCCGGTGCCGCGGGTCGTCGTCCATCCCGAGCGGCCGGACGGCGTGTGGGAGGCCTTGCGCGCCCTGGCCGAGCAGGAACCGATGACGCTCGTCGACGCGGCCGACGAGCAGGACGTGGTCGACGCCCTGCAGGAACCCGGCGCAGTACTGGCCACCTATCGGTGGTCGCCGCGTTTCCTGCAACCGGGCCTGTCCTGGGTGCAGGCGATGAGCACCGGTGTCGACCAGTTCCCGCTCGACGAGTTCCGCCGACGTGGCATCGGCCTGTGCAACGCGTCCGGAGTACTGGCCGACTGCATCGCCGAACACGCCCTGGCCTGCCTGTTCGCGTTGACCCGGAACCTGCCGCAGCACCGTGACGACCAGCGCGCCGGCCGGTGGACGCCGCGGGTGGGTCACGAGCTGGTGGGCGCCACCCTCGCGGTCGTCGGACTCGGAGCCGTCGGGCAGCAGGTCGCCCGGCTCGGCGCGGCAGTGGGCATGACCGTGCTCGGCGTGCGCCGCACCCCCGGCCCGGTCGGGTCCGTGGCCGAGGTTCTCGGCCCGGACCGGTTGCTGCAGGTGTGCGAACGAGCCGACGCGCTCGTGCTGTGCCTGCCGGAGACGGCCAGCACCCGCGGCCTGATCGGGGCGGCCGAACTGGCCGCGCTCGGAGACGGGTGGCTGATCAACGTCGGGCGCGGCTCCGCGGTCGACGAGTCCGCGCTGCTCCACGCGCTCCGTCGGGGGGCCCTGCGTGGCGCGGCGCTGGACGTCGTCGACCCGGAGCCGCCCCCGGCGGACAGTGGACTATGGAACGAGCCCCGCATCCTGCTCACGGGCCACAGCGCAGTGCTGAGCCCACGCTGGGGGACGGAATGGACGAAGGTGCTGGCCGCCAACCTCCGGTCGGAGCGGGACGGGACCGGCCGGGTGAATGCGGTGATCGGGTGACCGTGCGAAAGCTGTTCGAGCGCCGATCCTCTGGTGAGACCCGTCTGGGCGTGGACGATGTCGTCGGCGAGTTGCGCCGCGCCGGGGTCCCGGTCGACACGGCTAGTCGCCGCCGGGCCGAGTACAGCTCGGACGCCGGGAACTACCGGGTCCCGCCGCAGGCCGTCGCCTACCCCCGGCACGTCGACGAGGTGCTGGCCGCGGTGGCGGCGTGCCGTCGGACCCGTACCCCGTTGACCGTCCGCGGAGTCGGCACCTCGATCGCCGGCAACGCGATCGGTACGGGTCTGGTGCTGGATCTGTCCCGGCATCTGAACCGGGTGCTCGACATCGATTCCGCCGCCCGGACCGCCATGGTCGAACCCGGCGCGGTGCTCGACCGGATCACGGCGGCCGCCCGGCCCCACGGTCTGAAGTTCGGTCCCGACCCGTCGACGCATTCCCGGGCCACCATCGCCGGCTCGATCGGCAACAACGCCTGCGGGGCCCACGCCATGTCCGTCGGGCGGACCGCCGACCAGGTCGTCGCCCTCGACGTCGTCGCGATGAACGGCGAACGGTTCACCGCCGGTCCGGGCAGTGCCGGCCCGTTCACCGAGCCGCTGCGGGCGCTCACCGCGCACAACCTGGGCGTCATCCGCACCGAGTTCGGGCGCTTCCGCCGACAGGTCTCCGGCTATTCCCTCGAACACCTGCTGCCCGAGAACCGTTTCGACGTGGGCCGTTTCCTGGCCGGAACCGAAGGGACCCTCGCCGTCGTCCTGGGGGCCACGGTGTCGCTGGTCCCCGTGCCGCCGGCCACCGCGCTCGTCGTCCTCGGCTACGAGGACATGCCCGCCGCCGCCGACGCGGTCCCCGCCCTGCTGCCGTTCGCGCCGCTGGCCATCGAGGGCATCGACGCCCGCATGGTCGACGTGGTCCGCCGGCGACGGGGCGACTCGGCCGTCCCGGTCCTGCCCCGCGGGGCCGGCTGGATGTTCGTCGAGGTCCAGGGACAGACGCCCGCCGCCGCCGTCGCCGCCGGGCAGGAGCTGGCCCGGCACGCGCAGGCCATCGACCACGTCACCGTCGGCGGTCCCGCCGCCGCGGCGCTGTGGCGGATCCGGGAGGACGGCGCCGGTCTCGGTGGTCGCACTCCGGCCGGAGAACCCGCGTGGCCGGGCTGGGAGGACGCGGCCGTCCCGCCCGAGCGCCTGGGGGACTACCTGCGCGCGTTCGAGGCGCTGCTGGCCGAGCATCGGCTGGACGCGCTGGTCTACGGCCACTTCGGAGACGGCTGCGTCCACGCCCGTATCGATTTCCCGTTCGCCACCGCCCCTTCAGTGTTCCGGCGGTTCGTCGAGGCGGCGGCCGACACCGTCGTCGCCCACGGCGGTTCGCTGTCCGGCGAGCACGGCGACGGCCGGGCCCGCAGTGAACTGCTGCCACGGATGTACTCGGCGCGGGCCATCGAGCTGTTCGGAGCGGTCAAGCACCTCTTCGACCCGGCCGGCCTGCTCAACCCCGGCGTCCTCGTCGCGCCCGCCCCGCTGGACGTCGACCTGCGGGTGCCGCAGGCCGGACCGCTGCCCAGCCGCCGGTTCGCCCTGCCGCTGGATCAGGGCGACGTGGGCGTCGCCGCGCACCGCTGCGTCGGCGTCGGCAAATGCCTGGCCGACGCGACCCCCACCGGTGGGGTCATGTGCCCCTCGTACCTGGCCACCCGGGACGAGAAGGACTCGACCCGGGCCCGGGCCCGCGTCCTGCAGGAGGCGGCCAACGGCCGTCTGGTCCACGGCCTGGGTGCACCCGAGGTCCTCGACTCGCTCGACCTCTGCCTGTCCTGCAAGGGGTGTTCGGTCGACTGCCCGGCCGGGGTCGACATGGCCACGTACAAGGCCGAGGCGCTGCACCAGCGATACCGGGGGCGGCTGCGGCCGGCGTCCCACTACGCGCTGGGCTGGCTTCCGCGGACCGCGCGGCTGGCGGCCCGCGCACCGCGGCTCGTCAACGGCCTGCTCGGCGTTCCGGCGCTGGCCCGACTGATCAAGGCCGCCGGCGGCATCGATCGCCGCCGACCGTTACCGCGGTTCGCCGACCGGACGTTCCGGTTCTGGTTCATGCGTCGACCCGTCGCCCCCGGGACGCCCGTCGTGCTGTTCGTCGACACCTTCACCGACCACTTCTCACCGGAGGTGGGGCGGGCGGCGGTCGCCGTCCTGGAGGGCGCCGGGTTCAGCGTGCGCGTCACCGATGAACCGGTGTGCTGCGGTCTGACCTGGATCTCGACCGGGCAGCTCGACGGGGCCCGGCGGCAGCTGCGTCGCACCGTCCGGGCGCTCGACGCCATCGGCGACGTCCCGATCGTGGGGCTGGAGCCGTCCTGTACGGCGGTGCTGCGGGCGGACGCGGTCGAGCTGCTCGCCGCGGGCGCCGTCGCGGCGGCTGAACGCGTCGCCGGTCGCACGCGCACCCTCGCCGAACTGCTCGGCTCGCTGCCGGGGTGGGAGCCGCCCGACCTACGCGGGGTCACCGGCGTCGCCCAGCCGCACTGCCACCACCACGCGGTCATGGGGTGGGACGCCGACCGGGCCCTGCTGGAGCGGGCCGGGGCGCAGGTGCGGGCGGTCGGCGGCTGTTGCGGGCTGGCCGGGAACTTCGGCGTCGAACGCGGGCACTACGAGGTGTCGGTCGCGGTGGCGGAGACGGCGCTGCTGCCGGCAGTGCGCGACGCGGGGGAGGAGGCCGCCGTGCTGGCCGACGGGTTCTCCTGCCGGTTGCAACTGGACCAGCTGGCCGGGCGGCGCGGACGTCACCTGGCCGAGGTGCTGGCCGACCATCGCTCCCCGAGCGGCGAGCCGTCTTCCTGAAGCCCGTCCGCGGCGCCGCTCCACTTGTCATACCCGCACCTTGCCGGCACCCGGGAACGTGCGGGTATGACAAGTCGATGCAGCCGGGACCCCCGGCATGGGCCTCGACGCGACAAGTTACCCGCGAGTAACTTCTAGAGTCGGGAACCGGGTACTACCGGAACCGCCGCCGTCCTGATCGGACCGGGGCGACCGGTTCAGGACGGGAGCACACACCAGATGAGCAGTACGACAGCCGAGCGGCCCACGCCATGACCGCACTGTCCTGGGTGACCGGCCCACTGGCCGTGATCCTCATCGTCGTCGGTTTCGGGATGCTCGCGCAGGCGAGCCTGAAGATCTACCGATTGGTGCGGCTCGGCGCCCCCGACCACACCCGCGGCGGCGCTGTGAAGGCCCGGGTGAAGGCGTTGGCCGTCGAGGTCGGCGGACACACCCGGATGTTCAAGTGGGGCATCGTCGGGGCCGCGCACTGGCTGGTGATGGTCGGCTTCGGCGCCCTCGTGCTCACGCTCGTACAGGCGGTCGGCCAGTGCTTCGACCCCCGGTTCGAGATCCCCTGGCTCGGTCATCAGGCCTGGTACGGGCTGCTCGTCGAGCTGGTCGCGGTCCTGACCCTGGTCGGCATCGGCTACCTCATCGCCGTCCGGCAACGGGCCCACCCGCGCCGCGCCGGTCTGCGGTCCCGGTTCGCCGGGTCCAACTTCGCCCAGGCGTACTTCGTCGAAGCGGTCATCGCCGTCATCGCCGTCTGCATCCTGCTGATCCGCGGCTTCGAATCCGCCGCCGGGTTCCTGCCGTTCCCGACGTGGGCGGCGCCGCTGTCGACCTGGCTGGGCAGCTGGCCGCCCGGCGGCACCACCGCCGAGATCGCCATTCAACTCGTCGCTCTCGTCAAGGTCGCGGTGTCGATGGCCTGGGCCATCGTGATCGCCCGCAACCTGACGATGGGCGTCGCCTGGCACCGGTTCCTGGCCTTCTTCAACATCTACTTCAAGCGCAAGCCCGAGCGCACGGCCAACGGCGGGCTGAAGCCGATGATGTCGAACGGCGACGTGCTGAACCTGGAGGAAGCCGACCCGGAGACCGACACCTTCGGTGTCGGCAAGGTCGAGGACTTCAGCTGGAAGGGCTGGCTTGACTTCAACACCTGCACCGAGTGCGGACGCTGCCAGTCGCAGTGTCCGGCCTGGAACACCGCCAAGCCGCTGTCGCCGAAGCTGCTGATCCTGGGTTTGCGCGACCATGCCTACGCCAAGGCGCCGTACCTGGCCACCGGCGGTGGCACCACTCCTGACGGGGACGAGAAGTTGAGCGAGGCGGACCTGGCCGCGTTCGCGCACGCGGATCCGTTGGCCATGCTGGAGGCCCAGCGCCCGCTGGTCGGCCCGGCCGAGACCGACGACCAGGGCCGCGAGATCGGCGGCATCATCGACCCCGAGGTGCTGTGGGACTGCACCACGTGCGGCGCCTGCGTGGAGCAGTGCCCGGTCGACATCGAGCACGTCGACCACATCATCGACATGCGCCGGAACCAGGTCATGATCGAGTCGGAGTTCCCGTCCGAGCTGGCCGGGCTGTTCAAGAACCTGGAGAACAAGGGCAACCCGTGGGGTGCGCAGCAGCGCGACCGGATGGCCTGGGCCAAGGACCTGCCGTTCGAGGTCCCTGTGGTCGAGGACGTCCTGGACTCCGACCACGAGTACCTGTTCTTCGTCGGCTGCGCCGGCGCCTTCGACGACCGCGCGAAGAAGACCACCCGGGCCGTCGCCGAGCTGCTGGACATGGCGGCCGTCGGGTTCGCCGTGCTGGGCACGGGGGAGACCTGCACCGGCGACCCGGCCCGCCGGGCCGGCAACGAGTTCCTGTTCCAGCAGATGGCCTCCGAGACGGTCGAGACGCTGAACGCCGCGTTCGGTGACCGGGAGCGTCGCAAGATCGTCGTCACCTGCCCGCACTGCTTCAACACGCTGGCCAACGAGTACGGCGAGCTCGGCGGCACGTTCGAGGTCGTGCACCACACCCAGTTGCTCAACCGGCTGGTCCGTGAGAAGCGGCTGGTCGTCAAGAAGCCCGTCTCCGCTTCCCAGGGGCCCGCGGTGACCTACCACGACCCCTGCTACCTCGGTCGGCACAACAAGGTCTACTCCCCGCCCCGCGAGCTGGTCGCCGCCTCCGGCCTGCAGCTGTCGGAGATGCCGCGCAACTCGGCCCGCGCCCTGTGCTGCGGCGCCGGTGGCGCGCGGATGTGGATGGAGGAGAAGATCGGCAAGCGGATCAACCTGGAGCGCACCGACGAGGCGCTGTCGGTACTGCCCGAATCCGGGGCCGGGCAGATCGCCACCGGTTGCCCGTTCTGCCGCGTGATGCTCACCGACGGGCTGACCGCCCGCCAGGAGCAGGGCCGGGGCGCCGACGTCGAGGTCGTCGACGTCGCCCAGATGCTGCTCGCCGGGGTGAAGGGCTCGCCGACGAGCTGAGGCTGTCGGTGCGTTACGGCACACTGTCGGCATGCGGCGGTGGACGACGAGAACTCCGATCGGGAACGGCTCGTCCGTCCCTGTCCCGGACGCTCCGGGGTACCCCCGGGGTGAGCATGTCGCACCAGGCACGACCGAGCAGGCCCGGCGCTGCGCTCCGCGAAGGAGCGGGCCCGCCCAGCAGCACAGGTCGTCGTCCACCGCCGTCAGTTCATGAGCGACACCCCCGATCCCGGGCCGCCGCCCCGCCGATCCGGTGACGATCCCGGTGGCCTCGTCCGTCGGGGTGGTCCGCCGCGTCCCCCGTCGGGCGGACCTCCCGCCCCGCCGATCCGGCCGCGGCGCAAGCGTCCCCGTGGTCGGCCGTCCCCGTTTCGGGAGGACCGCCCCGGTCGTCCCGATGCGTTGGTCGATGCGATCGCCGGCGCACTGCTGGCCGACGCGGACGACTGGACGGCGTCGGGACTGATCGGCCGGGTGGCAGTGGTCTTCGCCGGGCCGCACGACTGGGTGCCGCGCCTCGTGGAGCAGGTCCTCGAGCTCTACCCGCGTCCCCCGGCGGACCGGCCGCGCGAGCTGCAGGCGGTCGTCGGCGTCCTGCTCAACGACCTGCTCGACCCCGCCCCCGACGACGACGGTGACGAGCCGACGACGGAGATCCGGCCCGTGCCCCGTCCGGTCCACTGGCCCGTCGCGTCGACGAGGACGGTCCGCCGGCCGTTCGCCACGCCCCCGCTCGACGACGCCGGCGACTTGGCCGCGCTGCTCGGCGTCGATCTCGTCCAGCTGACCGCGCTGGCCGACACGCGGCTCCGGGGCCGCCGGGCCCGCAGTGAGCAGATCGCGAACTACCG
The DNA here is from genome assembly GCF_005298075.1 of Nakamurella flava. NCBI lineage: Bacteria > Bacillati > Actinomycetota > Actinomycetes > Nakamurellales > Nakamurellaceae > Nakamurella > Nakamurella flava. Next base: position 152,989 of record NZ_SZZH01000005.1, on the reverse strand, counting down.
CTACCAGTGGCTGGACCGCCCATCCGGTCCGCGGCTGCTGGAAGCGCCCCGGCCGCGGCTGCTGTCCGCCCAGAGGGTCGTGCTGCACGAGTTGCTCGACCTGATCCCCACCCACCCGGCGGTGCACGGGTTCGTGTCCGGGCGGTCGGTGGTCACCGGCGCACGGGAGCATGTCGGCGCGGAAACAGTGCTGACCCTCGACCTCGAACACTTCTTCGCCGCCGTCACCGCGGGCCGAATCTGGGGGGTCCTGCGGTCGGCCGGTTATCCCGAGCCGGTCGCCCATCTGCTGGCCGGACTGACCACGACGGCGACCCCGGTGCGAGTGCTGACCGCGATGCCGCCCGGACCCGACCCGGGGCGGCAGTTCCGGCTGCGTCGCCGGCTCGCCGTCCCGCACCTGCCGCAGGGCGCGCCCACGTCACCGGCGCTGGCCAACCTCGTCGCCTTCACCCTCGACCGGCGGCTGGCCGCCTACGCCGCCGCGGTCGGCCTGAAGTACACCCGCTACGCCGACGACCTCACGTTCTCCGGCCCGTTCCGCCAGAGAGCACACGTGCGGTCGTTCGCCCGGGCCGTCGGGCGCATCGTCGCCGACGAACGCTTCCGGATCAACGAGGCCAAGACCCGGTGGCGGGGCCGGCACGAACGGCAGACCGTCACCGGCGTCGTCGTGAACGAGCACCCGGCCATCGCCCGGGATGAGGTCGACCGGCTGCGAGCCGTGCTGCACGACTGTCGACGCTCCGGACCGGCCGCCGCGAACCGGCACGGCCACCCCGATTTCCGCGCCCACCTGCTCGGCCGGATCAGTTGGGTCGCCTCGGTGCACCCGGCGCGTGGGGCTCGGCTGCGTGAGCAGTTCGACGGGATCGACTGGACCGCCTGAGTCGCGGCTGCGCTCGACACCCCCCCGGGACACAGGAGAGGCCCGAACGCTGAGCGCTCGGGCCTCTCCGGGTGGAACGAACCGGTCAGCGCGGGGGGTGCGAGACCGGTCGACCTGGCGGGGAAAGGGGGGTGTCCCCGCCGGGCGGTCTGGTGGGGCTCAGGAACCGAAGACGTCCTTCGCGGTGTCCTTGACCTTCTCGCCGGCCTGCTTGGCGTTGGCCTCGGCCTGATCGGCCTGGCCCTCCGCCTTGAGGCTCTCGTTGTTGGTCAGGTTGCCGATGCCTTCCTTGGCCTTGCCGACGGCTTCCTCAGCGGCGTTCTTGATCTTGTCGCCCAGGCTCATGGCAGTTCCCTTCCGTCGTGTCGTCGACCGGTCGGTCGTCGCACCGCTCAATGCCCCGATCCTGGGAACCCAACATGGGAGTGGCGTGAGCGTTCCGTTCAGGTCCCGTCCGGGGTGTCACCTGGCGTCACCGAAGGGTGACTGGAGGTGCTCAGATGCGGCGGAGCGCCTCCGGGTTGACGCAGTACTCCAGTGGCTCACCCCGCAGGTAGCGGCCGACATCGCCGGCGACGATCTGAGCTGCCTTGATGGCCGTCTGCTTGGAGGCCCCGGCCAGGTGCGGCGTCATCACGATGCCCGGTGTGGTCAGCAGCCGGGAGTCCTCCGGGATCGGCTCGACCGGGAACACGTCGAACGCGGCCGCCCACAGCTGCCCGCTGTCCAGACCGTCGCACAGGGCGTCGTAGTCGAGCAGAGCCCCCCGTGCGCAGTTCACGATGATGGACCCCCGGGGCATCGCCGCGATCTGTTCGGCGCCGATCATGCCCTTGTTCTCCGGGGTCACCCGCGCGTGCAGGGTGATGATCGACGAGCGCCGCAGCAGTTCGTCCAGCTCGACCCGCTCGGCCACCCCGTCCAGCGTGGTCGGGTCGACGTACGGGTCGTAGACCAGCACGTCGGCGCCGAATCCCCGCAGGATCCGGGTGACTCGACTGCCGATCGCGCCGTAGCCGACGAGACCGATCGTGCTGCCCTCGATCTCGGGCCCGACGTTGTCCCAGGCGTAGTAGTCGCCCCGCCAGGTGCCGGCGTTCAGGTCCGCGTTGGTCTGCGGGATCCGCCGCACCGCAGCCATGATCATCGCGACGGTGTGCTCGGCCGTCGCGGTGGCGTTCCGCCCGGGGGCGAAGGTGACGCCCACCCCGGCTTTCGTCGCCGCCTCGACGTTGGCGTTCACCGGACCGCCTCGGCAGATCGAGAACAGGCGCAGATCCGGGCAGGCCTTCAGGATCCGTTCGGTCAGCGGCGCGAGTTGGGTGACGCAGATCTGCGCGCCCTCCAGTGCGGCGATGATCTCGTCCTCCGACCCGGACGCCTCGTCGACCTCGGCGACCTTGCCCATCGGGGTCATCGGCCACGGCAACTGCAGCTCGCGGATGTCACTGCGGGCCACCCCCTGGCCTTCCAGGGCATCGGTGAACAGGTGGGGCAGGACGAAGTGGTCGCCGGCGGCGAGCACACGGGTCATGACAGGAGCCTCCTTGGTCCGCGTCAGTGGTGGGGCTGTGAGGGAACCGTCTTCGGTCAGACGGCCGGGGCGTTGAACGACAGCAACGCGGCCGAGGGGGCGGCCCCGTCGGTGAAGAGCTCGATCTCGTTGAGGGCCCCGTTGCGCAGAACGGGCATCAGGCGTCGGTACTCGCGAAGTTGGATGCCGAGCAGCCGGCACAGCGCCAGTCGGGTGGCGGTGCTGTGGGCGACGACCAGGACCCGGCCGTCGGGATGGGCGGCCGCGATGTCCTCCAGGCCGGCCACGTACCGCTCGGCGCACGCGACCGGGTCCTCACCATCGGGCAGGTGACTGGCGACCGGGTCGTCCCGGAAGGCGGTCAGGGCGTCGGGGAACTGCTCGCCCATCTCGGCGATGGTCAGGCCCTCGGCCCGCCCGAAGTGCAGTTCACGGAACCGCGGATCGATGATCGGCCCCGTCCCCAGCGCCTCCGCCGACGGGGCGGCGGTCACCTGCGCCCGGCTCAGATCGGAGCAGTAGACGGCGGCCAGACCGGCGCCGGCGGCCCACGTCGCCAGGGCGTCGGCCTGTGCGCGGCCCTTGTCGGTCAGTTCGATGTCGCTGGAACCGGCGTACCGGTTCTCGGCGTGCCAGACGGTTTCGCCGTGCCGGACGAGGACGAGTCGGGTCATGCCGACCACCCTCTCAGACGGTCCCGGGCGTGCGCGGCCAGCCCGTCCGGCAGCCACCCCCGCTCGTCCAGGGCCGTCACGAAATCGGCGAACCGCTCCCCGTACCGTTCGCCGGCGTTCGGGTCGGGGTCGAGAACCGTTCGGACGTGGACCATGTCCGCCGCGCGCTCGGTGACCGGCCGGTCCTGGGCGGCGGCCAGCAGGGCCATCCCGAGGGCAGGTTCCGCCGTGTCCGGCAGGGTCACCGGCCGGCCGAGAACGTCGGCGCGGAGCTGGTTCCAGTACGCGCTGCGGGTGGCGCCGCCGGTCAGCACCAGGGCGCCGTCGGTGGGAGCGCCGATGCGGTCGAGGTGGTCGAAGCCCAGGCGTTCCAGGAAGGCCACCCCCTGCAGCACGGCGGCGAACCGTTCCCCGTCGTCGCGGGCCGGGCCGGTGGTGAACCCGGTCGCCTCGGGGGCGACGAACGGGAACCGTTCCCCCGACGACACCAGCGGGTAGGTCAGCATCCCCGCCGGCTCGTACGCGGCGGCGGCGCGGTTGAGGGCGTCCAGGTCGGCGTCGGGGAAGTCCCGGGAGATCGCCCCGGCCCCGGTGCTCGACGCGCCGCCCGGCAACCACGTGTCACCCGGCCCGCGATGGCAGTACACGGCGCCCGTCGGGTCGGTCACCAGTTCGGCGGCCACCCCCTTGACCACCAACGTCGTCCCCAGGACCGAGTTCCAGCTTCCGACCTCCAGGGCGCCGGCACCGAGTTGGGCGGCGCAGCCGTCGGTCATCCCGGCGATCACCGGGGTGCCCTCCGGCAATCCGGTCGCGGTGGCGGCCGCGGCGCCCACCGTGCCCAGGCGTTCCCCGGGCCGGGCCAGTGGAGGCAGGAGGGTCTCGGACGCGCCGAGGGTGTCCAGCACCGTCGACGGCCAGACGCCCCCGACGAGATCCGCGCCGGACTTCAGGGCGTTGGACAGGTCGGTGGCCACCGGACGCCCGACCAGCCGTTCGGTGATGACGTCGCTCTGGTGGGCCAGCCGGGCCCGTCCGACCAGATCCGGGTGTTCGGCCACCAGCCACAGCAGCTTCGGAAGCCCCCAGCTGCGCTGCATCCGCTGGTAGCCGAGCCGCCGCCACACCGCGCCGCCCGCCTCGTTGACCCGGTCGACCAGATCGGCGGCCCGGCCGTCGTCGTACATCAGGGCCGGGGTCAGCGGCGTGCCATCCCTCCGGTCGACCAGCAGCACCGTGCCCGACGTCGCGTCGACCGCCACCCCGCCGAAGGTGACCCCGGGTGCTGTTCTGCGGGTGTCGCGGACCGCCTCGGCGGTGGCCGCCGTGACGGCCTCCCACCAGTCCTGCGGGTCCTGCTCGTGCCGGTTGCCGTCCCGCCGACTGGTCAGCTTCCGACCCGCCGCGCCCAGGACCGTGCCCCGGCCGTCCACGACGAGCGTCCGCACGCTCTGGGTGCCGAGGTCGATGCCGACCCATGCCTCCGGGGGATCTGCGGTCATGGCCCCATTGGATCGTGCCGGCCCGGTCGCCGCTGAGCGGGGTCGTTCGTTTCCGACGCGTCGAACCCCGCATCGAGAGGACGCTCGTGCTGCTCTGGCAGGCCCTCACCGCAGCACAAGCGTCCTCTCGATGAGGGTGAGAACCCGCGTGGTGTGGACAACTGCGGCGGCGTCTTCCGGAACTGCGACGCTGCGATGTGTGCCGCCCTGCCAGCCCGTGCCGATCCGGCAGGACCTGCAGGCCAGCGCCTTCACGGTGGCTCAAGGCCGTGCGGCGGGGCTGACCCGCTTCGAGCTCGAGCATCCGCACCTGCAGCGGCCTTTTCGAGGGGTGCGCTTCGTACGGGACGAGAGCGCCGACACCTTTCGGGCTCGTTGCCTGGCCGCGCTCGCCTCGGTGTCCGCCACCGGGAACGGGGACGCCGTGCTCAGTCACCTGAGCGCGGCCCACTGGTGGCCCGTGCCGATTCCGACGCCGCTCGATGGTGGGCCCGTCGACGTCGCGGTGCGTCTCCCGGGCCGCGCCAGCCGTGCGACGGGGATCCGCGGCCACGTCCTGCACGATCCGCGGGCTCGCGTCGTGATGCGGCAGGGCATGCCTATGGTCGACGCCGGAACGCTGTTTTGCCAGCTGAGCGCGGTGCTGTTGGTGCCAGACCTCGTTGCCGTGGGAGATGCGATGGCGTTGACGCCTGCGGTGCGGTCCTGGGACGACGATCGCCCCTGGCTGACTGTCGAGGAGCTGGCGGACCGGGTCCACGGCTTCCGGGGACGAGGGAAGCGCCGCGCTGTCGCCGCGCTCACCTTGCTGCGGCCTGGTGCCGAGTCCCGGCCGGAGACGTTGCTTCGCCTGCGGTTGGGCGACGCGTCCCTGCCGGAACCGGAGGTCAACGGCGTGGTCCGCGACGGGGTCGGGCGGTTCGTCGCGCGCTGCGATCTGCTCGACCGGCAGTGGCGGGTCGTCGTGGAGTACGACGGCGACCAGCACCGCACGTCGCGAGCGCAGTTCGAGAAGGACGTCCGGCGGTTGGAGGAACTCGCCGCGTTGGGCTGGCGGGTGGTTCGCGTGCTGTCGCGGGACTTGTTCGTGACGCCGGATCTCACGGTTCTCCGCGTGGCGACTGCGCTTCGCCAGGGCGGTTGGCCACCAGGCTCCCATCGAGAGGACGCTTGTGCTGCCCGGTGACGCGATCAGCGCGACACAAGCGTCTTCTCGATGGCGGGGGGGGAGGGGTTGCGATGAGACATCTCACGCCCCGTTCGGGTTCAGCTCCCCCGCCCGAATGGGCACGGTGGAGTCATGTCCGTCGACCTTCTGGCCACCTTGCCGACCGACACCGGTGACGCTCCGCTCGCGTGGTTCTCCCTGTTCCTGCTCGCCGCCGTGGTGGGCGGCTTCGCCGCCGCCTGGATCCTGGGCCTGATCATCCGGCGCATCGCGCGCCGCTGGGACATCGCGGTCGAGGCGACCCGCCGCGCCCGGGTCCCGTTCCGGCTGCTGTTCGCGCTGATCGCCGCTCGACAGCTGATCGCCGCGACGACCGCCCTGGCCGGCTGGCAGGACACGATCCTGACCATCACCGGTCTGGCCGTCCTGGCCGTCTGCGGCTGGCTGCTCGCCGTGGTCGCGTTCGTGGCCCAGGACCTCACCCTGGCCCGCTTCCCGGTCGACGTCGTCGACAACCGGAAGGCCCGCCGGGTGCAGACGCAGGTGATCCTGCTGCGCCGGGTCGTGGTCGCGGTGATCGTGGTGCTCGTCCTGGCCACCATGCTGCTGACCCTGCCGGGCGCCCGTCAGGCCGGGGCGACGATCCTGGCTTCGGCCGGTGTGCTGGGCATCGTGGCCGGTCTGGCCGCCCAGTCGTCCCTGTCGAACCTGTTCGCCGGCCTGCAACTGGCGTTCACCGACGCCATCCGCGTCGACGACGTGGTGGTCGTCGAGAAGGAGTGGGGCCGCATCGAGGAGATCACCCTGACGTACGTCGTGGTGAAGGTCTGGGACGACCGTCGGCTGATCCTGCCGTCGACGTACTTCACGTCCACGCCGTTCCAGAACTGGACCCGCAAGGAGTCCGCGGTGCTGGGGGCCGTCGAGATGGACGTCGACTGGCGGGTGCCGGTGGACGAGTTGCGGGTGCACCTGGACCGCACGCTGCAGGCGTCGCAGATCTGGGACGGCCGGACCGGTGTCCTGCAGGTCACCGACGCCGTCGGCTCGTTCGTGCGACTGCGCATCCTGGTGTCGGCCAAGGACGGACCGACGGTGTGGGACCTGCGCTGTGAGGTGCGGGAGGCGCTGGTCGAGTTCATCCAGCGCAATCACCCGGAGGCGCTGCCGCGGCTCCGCACCCAGGTCGTCACCGCCGAGGACCAGGCGCAGACGAACGGTTCGGCCGAGCCGATGGGCCGTTTCGAGAAGACCGCTTCCGACCCGAGCAGCCGGCGCCGCGGCACCGGGGAATCCGAGTCCACCCAGACGATGGGGCTGTTCACCGGCAGCCGGCAGGCCGAGGAGCGGGCCAAGGAGTTCTCCCGCCCCTGACCGGCCCACCGAACGGAAAACGCAGAACGCCGTCACGGAGAGCTCCGTGACGGCGTTCTGCGTTCTCCGGGTGGGGGTCAGGAGGCCAGGCCGGCCTTGATGTCGTCGACGAACTTGTCCATGCCCCACGTGAGGGACAGGGCGGTCGGCGGCGAGACGGAGGAGACCTCGGACTCGCCGGTGACCTTGGCGATCTTGCCGCCGTTGACCTGCGGCAACAGCTTGGCCTCGGGGGAGGCGAGGAAGGTGTTGACCTCGTCGTCGGTGGCCCCGTACATCAGCAGCACGTCGGCGTCCAGCGAGCCGAACTGCTCGGGGGCCAGGGTGAAGTAGAAGCTGGCCTCCTTGGTGTCGAGGCTGGTCACGCTGTCCGGGGTGGTGAACCCGAGGTCCTGGGTGAACTGCACCCGCGGGTCGGCCGGCGTGTACACGTACAGCGAGCCACCCGAGTACAGGGCGGCGGCCATCGACTTGCCGGCGAACTCCGGGTTGGCCGAGGCGCGCTGGGCGATCTCGGAGTCGATGTTCTTCAACACCGTCTCGGCCTCGGCGGTCTTGCCCAGGACCTGCCCGGTGATGGTGACGACGTCCCGCCACGGCGTCGACCACGGCTTGTCCGGGTAGGCGACGACCTTGACCCTGGCCTGCGTCAATCGGTCGTACTCGACCTGGGTGAGCCCGGAGTACTGGGCGAGCAGAACGTCCGGCTTGGCCGCCAGGATCTGCTCGATGGGGGCGTCGGTGCCGTTATTCGGCAGCAGCGCCGGCGTCGCGGCGCCGAGCGCGGTCAGCTTGTCGGCGACCCAGGGGAGCACGCCGTCGGCGTTGCCGCCGTAGGTCTGCTGCGCGATGGCGACCGGGACGACGTCCAGAGCGAGGGCCGCGTCGGCGGATCCCCAGCCCCAGGACGCGACCCGCTCGGGGGCTGAGTCGATGGTGGTCTCACCGAACGCGTGGGTGATGGTGACCGGGAAGCCGCTGGCGGCCGGCGTGTTCGAGCCGGAGGCGGCGCTCGAGGCCGCCGCGCTGGAGGTCGTGCTGGAGGCGGTGGTCGAGCCACCGCCACAGGCGGACAGGGCCAGGGCGATGGCCCCGGCGGCAGCCACGGCGACCGCGGTGCGGAGTCGAGGGAAGCGGTAGGAGGACGGCATACGGGTGAGGTTAACCTAACCTTCCTCCCATGCGATCCATGGGCCGATCACGGTCCGGTCACGTCAGGGCGTCCGTCCGAGGGCGAGGTTCCAGAGCCTCCGCCAGCGGATCACCGGTGGGGGTGGCGGGACGCCGGGCCGGTCCTTCGGCAGCCGGATCCGCAACGCGCGCGGCTCGATGGTGCAGACGACCGGGGCGGGAAGCATGATCGCTTCACCGTCCAGGCCGACAGGCATCTCGTCCCGATCCGAGTCGACCCGCACCTGCTGCGTCACGACGGTCTGCACCGGCGCGGTGCGCCGGCCGAGCAGCCACTGCCAGGGCAGGCGTATCGCGTCGGCCGGACCCCCGATCGCTCCGGCCACGACCCCCAGCACGCCCCGGTCGAGCCGGTCGCGACGGCCGACGCCGCTGTACGGGTTGTTGCTGACGAGGACGACCTGCCGGTGGTGCAGCACGACCCAGCGGTTGCCCCGTCGGACGGACACCTGCGGCTGCACCTCCTTGTCCTGCAGCAGGTCGGGCAGCATCGTCAGGATGGTGCTGCCCTTGCGGTCCCGGTACTCCGGGTTCTGGACGATCTCGGCGTACGCACCGAATGAGGCCGTGTTGACGAACGGGCGGCGCTCGTCCCCGAGATAGCCCATGTCGATTCGGATCTCCACCGCGTCGGTGAGCGCGGCGAGGGCGGTACTGGGGTCGTTGCGGTCCAGCCCGAGATCCATGGCCAGGTGGTTGCGGGTGCCGGCGGGCAACACGACGAACGGCAGGTCGTGCTCGACGGCGACCGCGGCGACGAGGGCCTGGGTACCGTCGCCGCCGGCCACGCCGAGCAGGTCGGCGCCGTCCCGTACAGCCTGGCGGGCGAGTTCACCGACGTCGATCTCGTCGGGACCGTCGAGCAGGGCGACGTCGGCGCCCAGGGCCTTGGCCTTGGCGACCATGTCGAATTTGCCGACCTTCCCGCCACCCGACCGCGGGTTCATGACCAGGTAGGGCCGGCTCGGTGGGGAGACGGCGGTCTCCGGCATCCAGCGGAAGTCCGGTTTGCGCAGCGCGGCCCGGGCCGCCGTGCCCCCGGCCAGCACCAGCACGATCACCAGGACTGCAGTGATCAGTGATTCGCGGCCGACGAACAGGGCGACGGTGCCGACGAGGGCAGCCACCATCAGGACGAGCCCGACAACCCGGGCGACGCCCCGGCAGGTGAGGACGTAGTACCCGCCGACGACCAGCAGCGTCGCGCTGAGCGCCCCGACCACCAGCAACCACAGCCCGAGCACCCCGGAGGCCTGGATCAGGACAACGGCGGCGGCCGCGAAACAGACCAGCGCCGTGATCGCCAACACCCGTGCGGACGTCGTCACCGGCGTCTTGTCGCTCATATCCGGTGACGCTAGGTCATCGGCGGCGTCGGTCCGGCCGCGGCATTCGCATGCGGCCGACTTGTCATACCCGCATGCTCCCGATCCGCCGGAAGGTGCGGGTATGACAAGTGGGCTGCACCCGTCGGGTCACGGCGTCCATCCGGATGCGAGTAGCGCCTGACGCACGCGCCCCGTGACCCCGGTCGGGTCACCGAAGAATGATCGCGCGGTCACCCGGATCACCGTCCAGCCGGCAGCGACCAGGCGCTCCTGGCGGACGATGTCGGATTCCCATTGGCCTCGGTCCACCCGGTGGTGGTCGCCGTCGTACTCGACGATCACGCGCCACGGCTGATAGACGAGGTCTCCCCGGGCGACGAAGCGTCCGTCGCCGGTCGTGATGTCCCGGTTGACGGTCGGCTCCGGGAGTCCGGCGGCGACGAGGTGCAGACGCAGGAGCGTCTCCGGACGTGACTCGGCGCCCGGTCGGATGAGTTCCAGTGCCGTCGCGGCGGCGCGTTTCCCCCGGCCGCGGTACCAGCCGACCCGTTCGGTCAACGCGGGGAGGGAGATGTACGGACGTCCGGGTTCGGGGACGCGCGGGTCCAGCACGAGGGCATCCCCCACCGCGGTCAGATCCGGGACGGACAGGAACAGTCCGAGGTGGCAGAAGAGCGCCGCGGCGTCGATCGTCAGGAGCCCGTGGCGGATGACGGTGCGCGCATGTTCTTCGCTGATCTGTCGACCGAAGATCCCCGGCCGGCGGGTCGCCCGCTCGGGGATCCAGACGCTCAGGTGCAGTGCTTCGCCAGGTCGGGGCTGATCCGGGAGGGGCAGCGGCCAGATCCGTGCGGCCGTGATGCCGTCGACGAACGCGCCGGTGCCCAGGACGTGCAGAGCGAGTCGGCACCGCAGGCGCAGCGCCTCGGTGGGCTCGAGCGTGGCGGGGTCGAGCGGCCCGCCCCGGCTGACCCGCACCCCATGGTGGGGGCGGAGCAGGTCGGGTCCGGCGAGCCGACCTCGACCGAGACCCACCGAGCCCGGCCCGAACAGGGTCGAGTGCAGATGGTCGGGGAGTGGCTGTCGAGCAGGCATGACGGCAGGGTGCAGCCGTCCGGTCGTCCCGCCCGTCAGGTGTTCACATTTCGGGGCATTTCGAGCGAGCTGTCCCCAGGCCCGCCGGCCGACTTGTCATACCCGCATCTCCGGGCCGCGGATCGTCATGCGGGTATGACAAGTCGGCGTGCATCAGGTGGGGCGACACCCTAGGTTCGGGCGCGTGACTGAACCCCAGTGGTGGCAATCGGCCGTCGTCTACCAGATCTACCCGCGGAGCTTCGCGGACTCCGACGGGGATGGCATCGGTGACCTGGGGGGCATCCTGGCCAAGGTCGACCACCTGGCCCGGTTGGGGGTGGACGTGGTCTGGCTGTCGCCGGTGTATCCGTCCCCGCAGGACGACGCGGGGTATGACATCAGCGACTTCCAGGACATCGAGCCGGTCTTCGGCTCGCTGGAGATCTTCGATCAGTTGCTCGCGGCGCTGCACGAGCGGGGCATCAAGCTGGTGATGGACCTGGTGGTCAACCACACCTCGGACGAGCACGCCTGGTTTCAGCAGGCCCGTCGGAGCAAGGACGACCCGAAGCGCGACTGGTACTGGTGGCGCCCGCCGCGGGAAGGGATGACCGGTGGCGACCCGGGGGCGGAGCCGACGAACTGGGGGTCGTTCTTCTCCGGCTCGGCCTGGGAATGGGACGAGTCGACCGGCGAGTACTACCTGCACCTGTTCTCGAAAAAGCAGCCCGACCTCAATTGGGAGAACCGGGAGGTCCGCGAGGCGGTCTACGCGATGATGCGCTGGTGGCTGGACCGCGGGGTCGACGGCTTCCGGATGGACGTCATCAACATGATCTCCAAGGCCGTGCAGCCGGACGGCAGCCTGCCGGACGGGGTCGTGTCGCACGGCCTGTACGGCGATGGAACGCCGCTGTTCACCGATGGCCCGCGGATCCACGAGTACCTGGCCGAGATGAACCGCGAGGTGTTCGCCGGACGGGACGGCCAGTTCCTGACGGTCGGGGAGATGCCGGGTGTGACGATCGACGAGGCGATCAGGTACACCGATCCCGCGCGGGCCGAGGTCGACATGGTCTTCCAGTTCGAGCACGTCACGCTCGATCAGGGCCCGGGCGGAAAGTGGGACGTCCAGCCGCTGCGGCTCACCGACGTCAAGGCGTCGCTGGGTCGCTGGCAGGCCGGTCTGGCTGAGGTCGGCTGGAACAGCCTGTACTGGAACAACCACGACCAGCCGCGGGCGGTCTCCCGCTACGGCAGTGACGCACCGGAGCACCGGGTGCGGTCGGCCAAGTGCCTGGCCACCGTGCTGCACCTGCACCGCGGGACGCCGTACGTCTATCAGGGCGAAGAGCTGGGCATGACCAACTTCCCGTTCGGCGGGATCGGCGACTTCCGGGACATCGAGTCGCTCAACCATTACGCCGAGGCGACCGGACACGGTGAGGACCCCGAGGACGTCCTGAAGGCGCTGCGGTACATGGGCCGGGACAACGCGAGAACCCCGGTGCAGTGGGACGATTCGGCCAACGCCGGGTTCACCACCGGTACGCCGTGGATCGCGGTGAACCCGAACCACACCGAGATCAACGCATCCGCCCAGATCGACGACGAGGATTCGGTCTTCGCCCACTACCGGCGGGTCATCGAACTCCGGCATACCGAAAAGGTGGTGGCCACCGGCGATTTCACCATGTTGCTGGCCGATCACGACCAGATCTACGCGTTCGTCCGGTCCGAACCGGGTACTGCTCTGCTCGTGCTCGCCAACATGTCGAATGAGACGGCGGTGGCCGATCAGATCCCGGACGCCGCCGAATGGGAACGCGCCGAGGTGCTGCTGACCAACGCCCCGTCGCCCGAGCCGTCGCAGCCGCGGCTGTCCCTGCAGCCGTGGGAAGCGCGGGTGTACCGGCGACGGACCGATGGCTGATGTCCTGGCCGAGCTGGCCGGCGCCGTCGCCGATCTCGTCGATGAGCGGGGCCTCAGCGTGGCGGCGGCCGAGTCGGTGACCGCCGGGCGGGTCGCGACCGCGCTGGCGGCGGCCCCCTCGTCGGCCGCCTGGTTTCGGGGTTCGCTGGTCGCCTACCACTCCGAGGTGAAGTTCTCCCTGCTCGAGGTGCCGGAGGGGCCGGTGATCACCGGGGACACCGCCCGCCGGATGGCGACCCGGGTCCGCAGCCTGCTCGGGGCGGATGTCGCCGTCAGCTCGACCGGCGCCGGCGGCCCCGACGCGGAGGAGTCGCAACCGCCGGGGACGGTGTTTCTGGCCGTGGCGACCGCAGACGGCTGCTCGGTGCGCCGGCACCACTTCACCGGCGAGCCGCCGGATGTCGTCGAGCAGGCCGCGGCCGAGGCGCTGCGGGAGCTGCGCGACGTGCTGCGGGCCGGGGCGGCCGGCGGCCCACCTTAAGGCGCCGCTAAGAAAGCGGGGCCGCGCTTTCCGGGTACCTGGTCACCTGCGCATAGTGACGGTCGTCGCCGCCGGTTCGGCGGCACCGCCTCGGTCCGGGGCCCGGAAGCAAAGGAGCTTCGTCGCATGTCCGATCTCGGAAGGCCGGCCCTCGCGGAGGGCGGGACACTCGACGCCACCGTGAAGCCGATCAGCACCCAGCGGGCGATCCTCAACACGATCAAGGGCTCGTCCGGCAACCTGGTCGAGTGGTACGACGTGTACATCTACACGGTCTTCGCCGCGTACTTCGAGAACCAGTTCTTCGACTCCAACGACAAGAACTCGACGATCTACGTCTACGGCATCTTCGCCGTCACATTCGTCATGCGCCCGATCGGGTCCTGGTTCTTCGGCCGGTTCGCCGACCGCCGCGGCCGCAAGGCGGCGCTGACCGTCAGCATCACCCTGATGTCGGCCTGCTCGATGATCGTGGCGCTGATGCCGACGCGGGAGTCGATCGGCATCTGGGCGGCCATCATCCTCATCGCGGTCCGGCTGCTGCAGGGCTTCGCCACCGGCGGCGAGTACGGCACGTCGGCGACGTACATGTCGGAGGCAGCCACCGCCAATCGGCGGGGCTTCTTCTCGTCGTTCCAGTACGTCACCCTCGTCGGCGGCCATGTGCTCGCCCAGTTCACCCTGCTGATCATGATCAGCGTGATGCCCGTTCAGGACATCAAGGACTGGGGCTGGCGGATCGGCTTCTTCATCGGCGGCATCGCCGCGTTGGTGGTGCTGTGGCTGCGCCGCACGATGGACGAGTCGCTGTCGGCTGAGCACATCGCCGCGGTCAAGGAGGGTCGGGACACCGGCTCGGGGTCACTGAAGGAGCTGTTCACCACCTACTGGCGCAAGCTGCTCTGGGTCTTCCTGGTGACCGCCGGCGGCACCATCGCCTTCTACACGTACAGCGTCAACGCGCCGGCGATCGTCAAGAAGGCGTTCGGCGAGGACGGGGCGACCGCGGCCACCTGGGTCAACCTGCTGAGCCTGATCCTGCTGATGGTGCTGCAGCCGGTCGGCGGCCTGATCAGCGACCGGATCGGCCGCAAGCCGATGCTCGTGTTTTTCGGGGTCGGCGGTGTTCTCTACACCTGGGTGCTCATCACCTACCTGCCACAGACCACTTCGCCCGTGACGGCCTTCGCGCTGACCGCCATCGGCTACATCATGCTGACCGGCTACACCTCGGTGAACGCGATTGTGAAGGCCGAGGTCTTCCCGGCCCACATCCGGGCGCTGGGCGTCGGTCTCGGGTACGCCCTGGCCAACTCGATCTTCGGCGGGACGGCACCGGTGATCTACCAGGCGTTCTCGTCGGCCGGTCAGACCACCATGTTCATCGTCTACGTCACCGCGGTCATCGCGGTCAGCCTGGTCGTCTACGTGTTCTTCATGAAGAACCGGTCGGTCACCGCCCTGGACCGGGAGCAGGGCAACGCCTGGACGGAGCCGGTGGGCGCGGGTCGGTAGCCGGCGTCCTCGACGGTGACGGTCGTACCGGGGCCGGTCGAAGGCCCGGTACGACCGCTGCCGTTCGGTCCTAGGCTTGGCCGGTCACCGGGCGCGGTAGGCGCAGCCAGGGCCGTCGGATGGAGATCGATGCGGATCGCAGTGGTCGAGGACGACGACGGGGTGGCCGGCGCCCTGGTCGACGGCCTCGCCCTGCACCGGGTCGAGGCGGTACGGCTGACCCGCGGTCAGGACCTGCTCCGCCGACACGGCGAGTTCGACGTCGTGCTGCTCGATCTTGGTCTGCCGGACATGGACGGTATCGACGTGCTGCGGGATCTGCGGAAGGTGAGTGCGGTGCCGGTGGTGATCCAGACCGCGCGGGACGATGAACGCTCGGTGGTGCGGGGGCTACGGCTGGGGGCCGACGACTACCTGGTCAAGCCGGTGCGGATGGCCGAGCTGCTGGCTCGCATCGAGGCGGTCCGCCGACGGGCGGCGGCGGCCGCGCCACGGACCACCAGCAAACGCCACTTCGACGCGGTGGTGGTCGATCTCGACGAGCGGACGGTGAGCGTCGACGGGGTCGACATCGCCCTGACCACCAAAGAGTTCGATCTGCTGGCGGTCCTGGTCGACGAGCCGGGGGCGGCGGTGAGCCGGGAACAGCTGATGGATCGGGTGTGGGGGGATGCGTTCGTGGCGGTGTCCCGCTCGCTGGACGTCCACATGGCCGGCCTGCGGGCCAAGCTCGGTCGCCGCGGTCTGATCGAGACGATCCGTGGTTTCGGCTATCGCTGGACGGGCTGACCGATGAGGGCGCGGATCGTGCTGGTGCTGACGATCCTCGGTGCGTTGACCGTGATCGCGTTCGCCGTTCCGTTGATGCTGACGCAGGCCGAGTCGCGGACCCGGCAGCTGGTCCTGACGCGGGAGAGCGATCTGCAGCGGTTCGCGGCGCTGGCCGGATCGTGGGCCACCGGTGGCCCGTCCGGATCGCTCTTCGACGAGCTCCGTGCCTACGAGCAGTTGTACGGCGAGCCGATTGCGGTCGTGTCCACCCGCGGGGTGGCGCCGTTCTCGGTGGGACTGGACCTGAACGATCCGGATGTGGCCGGGGCGATCGCCGGGGCCGTCCGCAACCAGCCGCAGACCCCGGACGACCGGATCACCCCCACCGGACCGGACCGTCGGGTGTTCGCGCGGACCATCGGCGCGGACACCGACATCAGCGGTGCGGTGGTGGTGGCCGCGTCCACCGCGGCGGCCCGCGCCGACATCACCCGCGTCTGGGCGATCGTGGCTGCGGGCGGGGTCGTCGCCCTGCTCGCGCTGGTGGCGTTCGCCGTGGCGGTGAGTGCCTGGGTGCTGCGGCCGCTGCGGCGGTTGACCGTCGAGCTCACCGAGCTGGCCGCCGGGTTGCCGTTCCGGGCCGGGCCTGGTCAGGCTCCCGTGGAGCCGCTGGGAGGAGGTCCGCCGGAGCTGCGGGCGCTGTCCGGCACGTTCGAGCGGATGGCCCGGACAGTGCGCGGGTCGGTGACCTCCCAGCGGCAGCTGGTCGCCGATGCCGCACATCAGCTACGAAACCCGTTGGCCGCGTTGCAGTTGCGACTCGACGCACTGGACGGCCTGCTCGCCCCCGGAGCGCAGCCCGGCTACGCGAAGGCGGTGGCCGAGTCCGAACGGCTCGCCGAGGTACTGGACGACCTGCTGGCCCTGTCGTCGGCCGAGGCCGCGCGGTCGACGGTGCGGACCTGCCTGCCGCGCATGGTCGTGGTCGATCGGGTCGAGTTCTGGTCGTCCACCGCGGACGCCGCCGGGGTGCGGCTGGACGTCGTCCCGCCCGCGGCCGCTGGGGAACCCGACGTGTCGATGGGTCAGGTGGAGCTCGGCCAGATCCTGGACGTGCTGCTGGACAACGCCTGTCGGTACGCGGGGGCCGGGGCGTCCGTGCAGGTGTCGGTCGAGACCGATGCGCCGGACGGCCGTTTCGTGACGGTCAGCGTGGCCGACACCGGTCGCGGGGTACCGCCCACCGAATTGGACCGGCTGACCACCCGCTTCTACCGCGGCTCGACGTCGGCGCAGTCCGACGGGACCCGTTCGCGGGGAACCGGTCTGGGACTGGCGATCGTCGAAGCGCTGGTCACCTCGGCCGGGGCGCGGATGTCGATCGGGCCGACCCCTGGGGGTGGACTGACCATCGGCGTGCGCATCCCGGCCGCGGTCGACCCGGCGGGTGACCGGTCGGCAGAGGTGGAGGTCGATTCGCCGGCCACGGTGGCAGGGGCACCATGACGCTGCGGCCCAGTCGCCGGACGGTGCTGCGATGGTCCGCGGCGGCAGCCCTGGCCCCGCTGACGGCGGCGTGCAGTTCCGGTCCGACACCGACATACCAGGTGGGGGCGGCCGAGAAGGGCGGGTTCTTCTACGAGTTCACGCAGTCGTTGGTGGACGCGGTGGCGCGGGCCGATCTCGACTTCCGGCTGGAGCGCCTGGTCACCTCGGGGTCGTTGCAGAACCTGACCTTCGTGCGGGACGGCACGCTCCCCCTGGCCATCGCCTTCGCGGACGCCGCTGTCGCGGACCCGTCGGGTGTGGTCGCCCTGTCCCGGATCTACGAGAACTACCTCCAGGTGGCGGTGGTCGCGGACGGCCCGATCGCCACGGTGGCCGACCTACCCGGCCGTCGGGTGAGTCTCGGCCCGGTGGGGTCGGGGTTGGCGAACAGTGCCGAGCGCATCCTTCAGGCGGCGGACGTCCCCGTCGATCGCATCACCGCGGTGCCCACGCCGCTGGTCGATCTGCTGGACGCGTTGGGGGACGGCCGCGTCGAGGCGGGGTTCTTCGGCGGAGGGGTGCCAAACCCCGTCATGGACACGTCGGCCGGTCGGGGACCGTCGTCCGGCATCCGCATCCTGAATCTGTCCGAACCCCTGGTCCGGCTGCAGGCGCAGTACGGATCGGTGTACCAGACGGTCACCGTGCCGGCCGGGGTCTACGGATCGGATCGCGACGTGCAGACCGTCGGAGTGACCAGCTTGGTGCTGGCCTCGCCGTCGCTACCGGACGAGGTGGCCGGCGCGCTGGTCGATCTCATGGTGACCCGCCCGCAGGAGCTGGTGCCGCCGGCGGCGCTGGGTACCCAGTACCTCTCGCCGAGCGCCCTTCCGTACACGTTCGGCATCCCCCTGCACCCGGGGGCCGTCGAGACGTACCGGCGGCACCACGGGTGAGCGGGGCGGAGTAGCCCCGAACGTGGGGACGCCGAGCTCTTCGCCGCCTGCGTGTGGTGTCCGGACCTGGAGGAACCGCGGGGTCGGGCCTTTACGGTGTGGTCATGAGCGACCGCCCGCCGCCCCGGGGTTTCGACGCCGCGGCGGGTGGGCTCTCCCGGGACCGGATCGCGGAGATGGTGCAGGGCTGGGTCGACGGTGTCGTGGCGGGCCCGCCGCCCGCGGTGCCGCGCCCGGGCGACCGTCCGCTGCGGCGGGGTGTGTCCGTGTCGATCGAGGCTCCCCCCGGCATGGGCAAGTCGCATCTGGCGTGGTCGGTGGCCGAGCGGGCCCGGGACCTCGGGGCCCGCGTCGTCACCGCTCGGGGACGGGAGCGGTTGTCCCGCAGTAGTTTCGGGGTCGTCGACGAGTTGGTGGGCGGAACGGCCGCGGCCCGGGATCCGGGGGACGGCGCCTTCGAACAGATCGATGCCTGGACCGCGCAGGGCCCGGTGTTGTGTTGGGTCGACGATCTGCACTGGGCCGACTCCGCCTCGCTGACCGTTCTCCGTCGGCTGGCCTGGGCGGGCCGTGACCTGCCCCTGGTGTTGCTGCTCACCGGGCGTGCGGCGCCGAGCCGGGAGGCGGTCAGCCTGGTCACCCGCTCGGTCGACCACCGGGTCGACCTGCCGCCCATGACGGACATGGCGGTGGAGGCGCTGGCCCGGGATCAGCTGGGCGGCTGGCCGGGACCGCGTCTGCGCCGACACCTGCAGCGGTGCCGCGGCAATCCACTCTTCGTCACCGACGTGCTCGCCGGTCTGACCACGTCGGGGCGGGTCGGGTCCGTCGGCCGTGACCGGGTGGACCTGATCGGTCCGCCGCCATCGGCCGGGGCGGGTCTGCAGACCCAGCTCGACGATCACCTTCGTCAGGTGGGCGAGACCCCCCGGGAGCTGCTGGCGGCCCTGGCCGCGTGGGGCACCCCGGCGTCCACGCAGGAGCTCGCCGATCTGCTCTACGTCACCCCGCCCGCCATCCACACCGCGGTGGAGGCAGCCCTGGCCTCCGGTGTCGTGCAGTGGTCGGACGTCGGTGTGAACGACAACGTCAGTGCCGGAACGGATCCCCGGTTGCAGTTCGTCCATGACCTGTACGCCGAGCGGGCCCTGGCGCTGCTGGACCCGACGGTCCTGCGGTCCACCCATCGCCGCGCGGCCACCCTCCGGGCGACGGCGGGGTACGGCCCCGCCGTGGTGGCCGGCCATCTGATGCTGGCCGGCGACCCGGACGAGGGTCTGGTGACGGCCCTTCGCGCCGCGGTGGTGCAGGCCGGCGAGTGGGCGCCGGCGGTCCGGGCCGAGTTGCTCGGCGACCTGCAGTCGGTCGCCACCGGCGACGAGGTCGCGGTCGATCAGGCGCACGCCCTGTATGCGAGCGGGCAGCAGGAGCGGGCCGTTGAAGTGGCGGCCCGGCACCTGGCGGTGACGACGGACCGGGGCACGGCGGCCACGCTGCAGACCGTGGTGCTGCGTGCTCTGGTCAACCGGGCCGACACGGCAGCGGCCGGCCGGGCCATCGATCGGACCCTCACGGTGGCCGGGCTGCCCGATGGTGTCCGTCGTCAGCTCGGGCAGCTCCGCTGTTGGGTCCGGGTCCTGGCCGGCGAGCGGACCCGGGCACGCGCCGAGCTCGGCCCGCTGCTGGAGCAGGCTGTGGCGACCGGCGACGTCGATGTCGAGTTCGGCCTGCTGACCAGCCTGGCCATTCTGGAGTACCTCGACGCCCGCCCTCGGGATGCGCTCCAGCTCGTGGCCCGCCAGAGCGGGCTGACGCTGTCCGATCCGGCCGTCGAGAGCCGGATGACGGCACTGATCTGGCCGCCCCTGTTCCAGCTCTACGCCGATGGGGTGGACACCGCGACGCGGGGGTCGCTGGAGGCCCGGCGCGCCGGGGCGGCGCTCGGCGCGAGATGGTTGGAGCCGTTCCACAGTTTCGTGGCCGCCGGTATCTCCACCACGGCCGGCGACTGGGACGACGCCACCGTCGAGGGCGACATCGGGCTCGAGCGGGCGGAGGAGATCGGAACGGGGTGGATCTCGTTGGCCGTGGGGGAGCGGGCCGTTCTCGACGTCCGCCGCGGACACCGCGAACAGGCTGCGCGCAGGTTGACCGACCTGGGCGCGGCCGGGTTCCCCTGGCAGTTCGGCAGTCCCGATCCCGCGCTGGCCCAGCTGCTGATCCTCGAAGCGGGCGGGGCGAGCGCCGAAGCCGGTGCGGCGGCCCGGGAGCTGTGGTCGACGGCCGGGGTGGCCGGACCGTTGTGGATGCTGCGGGCGGCCCCGGACGTCGCCCGGGTCGCCTTGACCGGATGGGACCCGGAACTCGCGCAACGGGTGGCCGACGATGTGGCCCGCCTGTCGGTCGACCAGACACCGATCCTGGCTCCGGTCGTCGATCTGGTCGGGGGGATGGCGGACGGGTCGGTCGACCGGCTCCAGGCCGCCGCCGCGGCGGCCGAGGCCGTACGGAACGCCCCGCTCGCGGCCGCCGCCCACGAGGAGGTCGCCGTCGCGGCCGGCGCCGTGGGCGCCTCCGACATCGCCCGCACGGCATTGGATCTCGCGGTGACGGCCTATCGGGCGATGGGCGCCTGCACCGACGTCGACCGCGCCGCGGCGCGGCTGCGCGCCCTGGGGGTCCGCCGCGGTTCCCGTGCGGCCCGCCGGGTCCAGACGGGCGGGCCCGCCAGTCTCACCGAGACGGAGCGCCGCGTGATGGCGCTGGTCCGCGACGGGCTGACCAACCCGGAGATCGCGGCCCGGCTGTTCGTCTCGCCCCGCACCGTGCAGACACACGTCTCGCACATCCTGGCCAAGCTCGGCGTCCGGTCCCGGGTCGAGGTGGCCCGGATCGACCTGCCCGAGGACGTCTGACGCGAAGCGGGCCCGGTCGGGGAACGAAGCGCCTCCGCCGGTCGGCGGATGTCTCGACCGCACCCGCCTCCTAGTTTCCCGGGCATGAAGAATCTCGTGATCCTGATGGGCTTCGTCCCGTGGATCGTGTTCACTCTCGTCTCGCAGCAGTTCGGGCCCAACCGGGTGGCCTGGGCGGCCGTCATCGCTGTCGCCCTGACCTTGTTCTCGGTCGTCACCAACGCCCGCAAGCACGGACCGAAGATCCTGAACCTGGGGACGCTGGTCCTGTTCGGGGCCATCGCCGTCGCCGGCTTCGTCGGCGGCCCGGACGTCGACGCCTGGCTCTACCGGTGGGGCGTTCCGCTGGTCGGTGTCGTGCTCGGGATCTACGTGCTGGCCACCGTTCCCGTGCTGCCGTTCACCGCCGAGTACGCCCGGCAGGGCGTCCCCCGCCAGTACTGGGGTTCACCGACGTTCGTCAAGATCAACCGCGTGCTGAGCACCGCCTGGGGGGTGGCAATCCTGGCCATGGGTCTGCTGTCGGTGGCGGTCGCCGCGCTCGGCGGCAAGACCGGGCAGGCGGACGACAACCAGTTCCTCGACCTGTTGCTGAACTGGATCCTGCCCATCGCGATCGTCTGGTTCATGGTCAAGTTCACGGTCAGCTACCCGGACCGGGTCCGCGGTCATGCGCAGGGCGAACCGGCCGACACCCGGACCTCGGCGTGACGCGCCCGCCAGGCGCGTCCGAGGGTCCTGCGGGCGCTCCGGCCGTCCATCCCGCGACGCCCACCCGGCACGGCCATCCCGGGTTGGCCGACATGTCCGGGGACGTGCACCTCAGTGGTCCGTTCCGGCCGACCCTCGACGAGATCGACCAACCGGCCACCGTCATCTCGGGTGCGCTGCCGCCGGAGCTGGACGGGGAGTACCTGCGCAACGGCCCCAACCCGCGGTTCACCCCGGTCGGTTCCTACCTGTACCCGTTGGAGGGCGACGGCATGGTGCACGCCGTCACGCTGCGGGACGGCACGGCGCACTACCGCAACCGCTTCGTGCGCACGCCGATGGTGCAGCTCGAGGAACAGGCCGGGCACGTCCTGTGGCCCGGTCTGATGTCCGGCCGCACGCCCACCGCGGACGAGGTCGGACCGGAACTGGCCGGTTCGTTCCGGGAGATGCCGGACATCAACATCGTCCGGCACTCCGGCCGTCTGATGGCGATGGCCGAGGGCACGCCGCCGTTCTGTCTCGGTCCCGATCTGGCCACCGTCAAACGGGAGACCTTCGACGGTGCCCTGCCCGTCGGCATGACGGCCCACCCCAAGATCGACCCGGTCACCGGCGAGATGGTCGTCTTCTGCTACATGCTCGAAGCCCCGTTCCTGACGTGGTCGGTCATCGACCGGGACGGGCGGGTGACCCGGTCCGACACGCCGGTCCCCGGGGTGCTGCGCCCGGTGATGATCCACGACATGGCCCTGACCGAGCACAGTGTCGTGCTGGTCCTGTCCCCCTTGTTCTTCGACGTGATGGCGGCGATGCGCGGTGGCTCGCTGCTGTCCTGGGAACCGGACGAGGGCACCCGGGTGGCGAGCGTCCCGCGGGACGGCGGTGCGGTGAAGTGGGCGCACGGTGACACGTTCTGGACGTGGCACATGGCCAACGCCTTCCACCGGACCGGTCCGGGCGGGGCTCCGGGTACCGCGGACTCTCCGATCGTGGTGGACATGGTGCAGCACAACAACCCGGGCATGGGGCTGCGGTCCGGCCCGCACACGTCGGCCTTCGTGCGCACCACCATCGATCCCGTCGCCGGCTCCATCGAGCACGAGGAGATCGAGGCCGGACGGCTGGAGTTCCCGCGGATCGACGATCGGTTGCTGGGTTCCGCGCACCGTCAGGTGGCGATGGGTCACCGCACGGCCGCGGCCCCGCCGGTGCCGGGCGCGTTCGACGCCGTCCGGGTCTTCGACACCGCGACCGGTCGGGCGTCGATGTGGACCGCCGAGGACGGTCTGGTCGGGGAGCCCTCGTTCGCGCCACGGCCGGGGGCAAGCGCTCCGGACGACGGCTGGTGGCTCACCATCGTCGCCGATCCGGCCGGCGTCGCCCACAGCCGGCTGGTGGTGCTCGATGCCGCCGACATCGCGGCGGGCCCGGTGGCCACCGTCCAGTTGCCTGCCCGGGTCCCGCTGGGCCTGCACGGGAACTGGTTGCCCACGCAGGAGTGAGGTGACGAACCTGGGTGCCGTTAGGGGCCCAGGTGCGTCCGCCGATAGTCGTGAAGTCCTGGTGGATACTCTCCCGGACTGCAGGCCAGTGAGAGCGTACGTTGGGCTTCGCTCAGAAGTAGAAGTATTTCGACCCGGTCCACTTCGTCTTCACCAGCGGTGTCGCCACCGCATTGAATGTGGTGCATATACGTCGAGCGGACGCGATTCGCCGCACGATGGGGGACCGGGTGAGCTTCGAGAAGAATTTTCTTTCGTGATAAGACTCCAGCGATATGACGTCGAAGTCTTGTGAAAGCCAGGCCATCTGCTCGCTGGTCGGTTCGACTCCCACCAGCTTCGCAGCGAATCGAAAGAAATTCGCTTCGGTAATGATGTACTGGTCGGGGTACCTCTGGCAAACGAAGTTGCCATACATCTCGAATTCAGCCGGAATGGAGTTGGCGTCCATGACGCTGATGATCCCCTCCCAGAAGGGAAGTCCAGTTCGGGTCTCGACCTCATCAAGCATCTCGTTGACGAGATCGGTCCGCATGTACATCACTTCAGCGACGAACGAAGGGAGAGCCGGTCCTAGCTGCGTAGCCAGTCGACGGTTCTCGAGACCCAATACCCTTCTGTTCAATTCGTAATAGGGGGGGAAGTTTTCCGTTTTTCCGAATAAGAAAGGGCGGCCGTCGCGTTCTGAGAAGAAGTCGAACCGCTTTGTCGGAATGGTGTCAGAATCCCAGATGATGTAGCCGGTGTGAGGCGTCGTCCTCGCGTAGCCCAGCTTGAGGAACTGCTGCAACAGCCAGCCCGGTGACCGGAGTTTCGGAATGTCGTATTCTTCCATCTTGCGTCGCACTGCGTCGAGGGTCATCCCCGGCACCAACTTGTCCTCGTCCAGAACGCGGCAACCGGCCAGGCGCGGATCAGATGATGACTCCGATCCAGTAATCACGGTGATCTCAGCCGGTCTGACGTAGCGCCGGAGAGTATCGAAAGTGCGAGCAGCCGTTCCGATGTCCCGCACATGGAGCGGAATGACGATTTCCGGTTGAGGCGAGCCGTGTACTGGGTCAGGCTGTCTGTTCGGCAGTACGGTCATGACTTGCGTCCGTTCTGTGACATTCGCCGTCGGTAGTTGTGACAGGCAGTGGGTTGATTTGTCCCCGGGCCGTGAGGCCGGCTGGCTGTAGCTCAGCCCGCGTTGTCGAGTGCTTCCAGGAGCAGGCGCAGACGTCCGGACTTCAGGACGTACTGGTCGGCGCCGGCGGCGAGCATCGCGTCGCGGGTGGCGGCGTCGTCCCGTCCGGAGAAGACGACGATGTGCGAGGTGGGGCTGGCGTCCTTGGCGGCGCGGGCCAGATCCGGTCCGCCGCCGGGCATGCTGACGTCGAGCAGGATGAGATCGGGTCGGTGCAGACGGATCTCGTGCAGCCCGGACGGTCCGTTCTCGGCTTCGGCGACGATCCGGAAGCGGGGAACGTCGGTGAGGACGAGCCGGATGGCTTCGCGGAGGTCGCGTTGGTCGTCGCACACAACGATGCGTTTGGTCCGTTGGCCGGTGGTCGGGGCCGTCGTGAACGGGGGCCGGGTGTGGGTGGTCCGCCGCCGGGCGGTCAGGGCGAGGGTGACGGTGGTGCCGCGTCCGGGTGCGCTGTGGATGCGCAGCCGGGCGCCGACGTTCTCGGCGCGGGCGCGCATGGACGTCACTCCGCGGCTGAGGGTGGCTTCGGTGAGGCCCGTTGTCCCTCTGCCGTCGTCGATCAGTCGGAGCACGACTTCGTCGTGGTGGGTGTCGATCTGCAGGGTGACTGATCCGGCGGCGGCGTGCCGGCGGACGTTCGTCAACGCCTCCCGCAAGATCCGGTACGTCGTCTCCATGGTCCCGGGGTCCAGCGGGACGTGGTTGGGCCCGGTCACGGTCACCCGGGTCCCGGTGCCGGCGAAGATGCTGCGGGCCAGTGCCCCGAGGGCCCGCCCGAGTCCGCCGGCCAGGTCGGGCGGGGTGAGGGCGATGACGATGAGGTTGCGCAGCCAGGCCAGCGACTCCTCGAGCTGGCCGGTGACCTCGTCGACGACGCGGCGCGCGTTGGGGTCCAGCCGTCCGCGGAGGTGTTCGAGGGTGAGCAGCCCGCTGACGATGCGTTGGATCGGTTCTTCGGTCAGGGCGTCGGCCAGTGACCGTCGTTCCTCGTCCTCGATGTGGGCCAGTTGCTCGGCCGGGGACCATGCGGGCCCGGGTTGCCGGGGGAGCTGTCGACCGACTGACCGTTCCCCGGTGCGCTGCCGGGGCAGTGGGCCGGCGGGTGGCGCGGTGGTCTCGTGCGCGATCTGGTCGAGGGCGGCCGCGGCGGCTCGGGCCAGTCTTTCCAGCAGTCGTTGTTCACCGCGGCCGAAGTCGCCCGCGCCGGTGGAGAACGCGGCGATGTGCCCGAGCAGGTGACCGGCGCGGTGGACGGCGGTCACGATGGCCGCCCCGGTGGCCGCACCGAGGTCGTCCCGCAGGCGGTGGACCGTGTCGGGTCTCGTGGTGCCGGGACGGGGGTGACTGCCGGCCAGGGCTCGGCGCACCGCCCGCCGGACGTCGGGATCGGGGTGGGAGACGACCGGTCGTCCGTCGAGGCGAGGATCGCCGACCGCGGGCCAGATGACCGCCCCCTCGCCGATGGCCGCGGCGACGAATGCGGCCAGGGAGTCGAGCAGTTCCTCGGCGGGTAGCCGGGTGGCCATCTCGTCGAGGACCTTGCGCAGGATGCGGCTGTCGGCGGTGACGTCCGGTGGCGGGCCGAGGTCGGCCGCCGTGGTCCGGGCCAGCAGGGTCGTCGCGCCGGGGCCGTCGGGTGACGCAGGGGTCCGCCCGGCATGGCGTTCGGGGGGTGTGGCGGGATGTCGCGCATCGTGGTTCGACAAGGTGCACCAGGTTTTCGACAGCCGGTCTGCTGCAGCCGGTGATGGTGTGGGGGTGTGCGCGGCGCGGCGGAGGCCGCCCCGACCGGGTCAGGGATCCCCGGGCGGCGCGGACGACGCGGGGATGCGGAAGGTCACCGTGGTTCCCCCGCCCGGAGCGGCGACGATGTCCAGGGTGCCGCCGTCGGCGACGGCCCGCGCGCGCATGGTGGCGACGCCGAGATGGCCGGGGCCGGAGCTGAGATCGGAGGCCCCGACGCCGTCGTCGGCCACCCGGAGGCGTACCTGACCGTCGATCAGCTGGAGATCCACCCGCACGGCCGACGCCTGGGCGTGCTTCCGCACGTTGACCAGGGATTCGCGGGCGATCTTCCACGCGGTGCTGGCTCGGGCCGGGCTCAATGGCACCTGCTCCAGGCCCGTGACTTCGATGCTCATCGGCCAGCCGACGAAGATGCCTTCGGCCAGCCGCCGCAGCGCGATCCCGAGACCGTCGGTGAGATCGGCGGGCGTCATGGAGATGATGAGGGACCGCAATTTGCCGACGGCGCGTTCCAGCACGTCGATCCACCGGTCCATGCCGGCCGGTCGCTGATGGTCGGGAGTGCTGTCCATCAGCATCATGACGGCGACGATGAGTTGCATCGGTTCGTCGTGGATCGCCTCGGCGAGCAGGACGCGTTCGCGTTCCTCCACGGTGCTGAGCTGCTCGATGACGGAGGCGTATTCCAGGCGCAACCGGGACAACCGGTCGGCGGCGGCGCGGCCGTCCAGTTCGGCGCGTTCCAGGCGGGTGCGCAGCCGCTTCACCGTCAGGGCCGAGCCGATGCGGTCGGCGACGATCTGTGTGAGGTCGTCGTCGGCCGGCTGGAACTCGGTGGTGACCGGGGTCGTGGTCGTCCGGATGCAGCGCAGGTATCCGACGACGATTTGGTCGGCGCGGATCGGCGCGGAGACGACGTGCAGCAGGCTGTCCGGCAGCGGGAGCGCTGAGGAATGCGCGAGGTCCTCGCGCCAGCCCGGGGCGCGGGCGCTGGACCAGGCGCGGTTGCCGAGGCGGTCCAGGACGCTGGGCGGCCAGCCCGGGTCCCACAGCAGGGCGGCCTGGACGAGGTCCGGATCGTTGGTGTCGGCCTCACGCAGCGGTTCGGACACGACTTCGGTGGTGACGCGCTGGCGGTCGGTCGAGAAGACGCGGACGGCGACGATCCCGCCCAGGGTTTCGGCCATGACGTTGACGATGCTGCGGAGAAGAGCGCTGGGAAGGCCCTGTTCGGCGCTCATGATGTCGCCGATGCGGCGGAGCAGCGCAGTTCGCGCGGCGGCGGTCTCGGATCGTCGGACCAGTTCGGCGGGGTCGGGCGTGGTGTCGGGGACAGCGAGACCGCCGGCCACCGTTCCGGTGCTGCTCACGACCGCGACACCCCCCGTGCCTCGTTCTGGCGGGCGCGATGACGATGCGGTGACCCCCCGGTCCGACCGCACCTGGGCTTCGCCCTCCCGACGAGTCCCGGCGCTCCTGCGGCAGAGCGTAGCAGCGCAGGCACCCGTTGTGATGGCCGAGTTGCATCCGTCCAGTGACGTCAGCAGACCCTGTGAAGGGCACGCCGACGAGTGATCACAGGGCGGGGCCGTCCTGGTGGCGGAGGCGGCCGTCGTTCACTCGAAGGTGGGGCCCGTCGTGGCTCGCCGCTGAGCAGCTCTGGGTCCGAGCGGGGGAATACTGCGGCCGGCCTGTGAAGGCCCGGCGGGACGACGTGGCCAGGTCTACTGTCACATGGAGTGACGGGGGATCAGCATTCAGTAGGTACTGGGGGATCGGCGGCGGAGTCGCCGGGCGGTGGCGCGCGGGCAGCGGGCGACCCGCCGGCGGGATCCGGGACCTCAGGTGACGGAGCGCCGGCCGAGGGTGCGGCGGGTCCGTCGCGCTACACCGTCACCACCTACGTGCCGCCGGAGCCGACGGTGCAGTTCGCCGACCGGCGCCGGTTGACTCCGGAGGAGAAGGCCGCCGAGCAGGAGGCGCGGCGCAAACGCCGTCGTCGTCGCCGGGTGATCGGCTGGTCGATGATCGCCGCCGGGTGCCTGGTGCTGCTGGCCGGCGGGTGGGTGGCCTTCCGGGCGTACCAGGCTTATACAAACCTTGATGCCGCAGCGACCCGGGTGCAGGACCTGCAGGAGCAATTGGGTGGTGACGGCGCCGGGGTCGACTCGCTGGACGAGGCGGCCGCCCGGCAGACCATCAGTGATCTGCAGGCCGACGCCGCGGCGGCGCGGTCGGCGGTGAGCGACCCGCTGTACCGGATGGCCACCGGTCTCCCCCTGGTGGGCGCGAATCTCGATGCTGTGGGCACGGTCAGCAACACCGTCAACTCGCTGGCTCAGGACGTCATGCCGCCGCTGCTGGACGTGGCGACCACGCTGCGGCCGGAGAACCTCGCCCCGAAGGACGGGGTCATTCCGCTGGCTCCCATCCAGCAGATCTCGCCGACCCTGCAAAATGCCGACGCCGCGATCGACCAGGCACTGGTGGACGTGGGCGGTATCGACCGGTCGGCGCTGGCCCAACCGGTGGCCGACGCCGTGACCAAGCTCGGCGACAAGCTCGTGCAGGCAGCCGATCTCACCGACCCGGCGGCGCGGATCGCCCGGTTGGCCCCGGCCATGCTGGGCGCGGACGGGCCGCGGACCTGGCTGGTCGTCTTCCAGAACCCGGCCGAACCGCGGGCAACCGGGGGCATCTTCGGCTCGTTCGCGCTGATCAGGGCGGACCAGGGGAAGATCGAGATCCTCGACCAAGGCGCCTCTTCCCGATCGATCGGTTGGTTTCAGCAGCCGATCGCGGAGCTGACGGCCACCGAGAAGGGACTGTTCGGTGACCTGCCGGGGCAGTTCCCGCAGGACGTCAACCTGACCCCCGACTACGAGCGCGCGGCGCAGCTCTACACCGACATGTATATGGCACGGACGGGGACGAGCGTCGACGGCGTCCTGGCTCTGGATCCGGTGGTGCTCTCCTACGCCCTGAAGGGGGCGCCGGCCATCGAGGTCGGTAACGGCGTGACCCTGGACTCCGGGGATCTGGTGGAAGCCCTGCTGTCCCGGGCCTACGCCCAGTTCGACGAGAACGACCAGGCCGCCCGGGACGAGTTCCTGGCTGCGGCGACCGGGAAGATCTTCAGCACGGTGATGAGCGGCGGGGTGAACAGCCGCGCGGTGATCGAGGGCCTGCGGCAGGGGGTGCGCGAGCACCGGGTGCTGATCCAGTCAAACAACGTGGGCGAGCAGGCGGATCTGTCGAACACCGACCTGACCGGCCAGTTGGACGGTCTCGGCGCGACCCGGCCGACTGTCGGTGTCTTCCTGAACGACGCGACGGCGGCCAAGCTCGGCTACTACCTCCAGCCGAAGGTGGTCGTGACGGACGGCGACTGCCGCACCGATGGTCGCCGCCTGCTGGACGTGTCGGTCACGTTGACCAGCGATGCTCCTTCCACCGCCACCCCCCTGCCCGGTTATGTGCTGGGGGACAGCGAACTGGGGGCCCAGCACGGGGTGCTGACGGATGTCCTGGTGACGGCGCCGCTGGGCGGCGGCATCGTGTCGGCGACCCGGGACGGCGGCGACACCGCCTACAGCCGTGGCGAGATCGACGGACACGAGACCGGTTCGGCACCGATCCAACTCCTTCCGGGGGAGACCAAGACGGTGGTCTTCCAGGTGCTCAGCCCGGTGGGCTCGCCGGCCACCGATGTCGCACCGCGTCTGGTGACGTCACCGCTGGTCAGCCCGTGGACGACGGAGGTCGGCGCCTATCGCGTCTGCCGGGCGGAGGGCTGACAATGACCGGGTTTCACCTCCTTTCCGCCGGCCTGGCCGTCGGTGTCCGAGTCACTATTCCGGGGGAATCCGGACACGGAGGTCAGGCGTCCGCGACGCGTCTTGGTCACCCTCAGTCACGCAAAGCAGGAGCACGAAGCGGGGGGACACCCGCGGGGCCGACCTTGAACGAGTCAGTTACGCAGAGCAAGTCGACTGCTACACAGCGTCAAATCGGTGTCTTATGCTTCTCACATCTTCTTCCTCCGCAGGGTGGGCGGGGGGACCAAGTCTTCAGAGGGGGGCACTCCGTGCTGCGTAAGCTCGTTTCAGCTCTGGCGGTGGCCTTTGTCGTGACGCTCGGCAGTGCCGGCGTAGCGGCAGCGGCTCCGTACGATCCGCCGGCCGTTGCCGGCGACCGCACTCCCGGCGGGGGGGTCGAACTCCTCGGTAGCGGGTTCGGCACCGACGCCGGGGCCGACTCGTCCGTCACCGTCACCGTCGTCATCAACGGCGTTTCGACGACGTACACCTTCCCGGTGGACTCCGACGGTAACTTCCGCGGCACCATCCCCGGTATCGGCGACAACGCCGCCACCATCACCGTTGTCGGTGACCAGTCGGGCAAGACCAAGACGGTGCAGATCGCTGGCGTCAGCCAAAGCACCGACGCGACGACCACCGCTGTCGTCACGTCGACCATCCTCGTTCCGACGACGGTCGCCGTTCCGACCACCGTCAACGGCACGCCGACCACGTCGTACATGCCGTCGACCGTCACTTCGGTGGCGACCATCGGTGGGAACAGTGGTTCCAGCGGTGGCGGCTACTGGAACAACTCGGGTAGCGGATCGTCGGGCGGCTCGCAGGGCGCCTACAGCGCTGGTGGCTCTTACAACCCGAGCTTGGCCAACACCGGTGCCAGCATCGCCGGTCCGATGGCTATCGGTATCGGAACGCTGACCGCTGGGTTGGGCCTGCTGTTCTTCGGGACGCGGGGTGTCATTCGTCGTCGAGGTGTCCGCGGCACATCGTCCAGCTGATCCCGGTAGGTGCTAGGAAAGGGCCCGCGCCAAAGTGGCGCGGGCCCTTTCGCTTTACCGGAACGTCTCCCCCGTCGTGCGGGAATTCGTGTACCGTAGGTGTAGGGGCAGCGACTTGAACGCAATTCGCCGTGGTCGCTCGGGGTCACTACATCCGCACGGGGGAAACTGTGGATTTGCCGAGGTTTGGTCGCGCTCTGCGACGTAGCTGGTGGGTGATCGCGGTCGCGGTCGTACTGGCTGCCGGAGGTGGAATTGCCTACACGGCCATCACCCCCGCACAGTACGCGAGCACAGTGACGTTCTTCGTCAGAACGCCCACTGAACAAATCTCGGGAGCATATCAAGGCGACCAGTTTGCCCAAAAGCGAGTGAATTCTTACGTTCAGCTCGCCGAGAGCAAGCGTCTCGCGGATGCGATTCTTGAAGAGACGCAATTGCCCCTGACGAGCGAGCAGCTGACGCAGAAGATCAGTGCGCAAGGCGATCTCAACACCGTGCTACTCACGGTGACGGTCACCGACTCCGACCCGCAGCGCAGCCTTGACATTGCTCAGTCGCTTTCCCGGACTTACGTGTCCCTCGTTTCCGAACTCGAGACGCCGCCGGGATCTACGACACCCACGGTGTCGCTCGACGTGACGTCAGCTCCGACCCTGATACCCACGCCAGTCAGACCGCGACCTCTGATCAATATCGGGCTCGCGGTAGCTGTGGGTCTACTTCTCGGGATCTTGATCGCCGTCGTTCGCGACCTGCTCGACAACACGATACGTACCGCTCGCGAGTTAAAGACCGAAAGCGGTGGGGCTGTTCTGGCGTCGATTCCGTTCGACAAGTCGGCGGGAACCTCGCCACTCATCGTCGAGAGTCACGCGCTGTCTGCCCGTGCTGAAGCTTTCCGTCAGCTCCGGACCAACCTTGAATTCGTCGATGTCGATCACCCGGCCAAGGTGCTGGTCGTGACCTCCTCCTTGCCGGAAGAAGGGAAGTCGAGCACGGCGGCGAATCTCGCTCTGGTCTTCGCCGAGGCAGGAAAAAAGGTCCTGCTCATTGAGGCAGACCTTCGCCGGCCTCGCGTCGCCGACTATCTCGACCTCGAAGGTGGCGTCGGGCTCACCAACGTGCTTGCGGGGCAGGCTGAGCTCGATGATGTCCTGCAGCCGTGGGGCGTCGGCGGCCTGAGTGTGCTGCCCAGCGGTTCGGTGCCGCCGAATCCCTCAGAGTTGCTCGGTAGCCACAGCATGCAGGAACTCCTGCAATCGATGCGTCTGATCTTCGACATCATCATCATCGACACCCCGCCGCTCCTGCCGGTCACCGACGCCGCAATTCTCGCCGCCCATGCGGATGGAGCGATCGTGGTGGTGCGCTGCAGCAAGACGACCAGAAATCAGCTGGCGCAGTCCAAGCTAACTCTGGAAGCGGTCGACGCGAGAATCTTCGGGTTCGTCCTTAACATGGTGCCGCCCAAGCATCCGGAAGTGTACGGATACGAGACTTACCACTACGGAGCCGACTCGTCGAGGTCAAGCGCAGAAAAGATCGACGGTGTTGGGCAACTGCCTTCACAAGGTTCGCCCGATGACAGCGGTCACCGTGCGTCCGCTCAAGGCGCGCTGCGCTGAGGAGGGCCGTGACATGCACATCCAAAGCAGCCATGTCTGACGATTCGATCTGTGTCGTCGGCATGCACTTCGCGCCGGAGACCACCGGTAATGCGCCCTACACGACGGCTCTGGTCGGTGCTCTGGCCGAATCAGGCGTCGATGTGCACGCCATCACCGGGGTTCCGCACTATCCGCAGTGGAAGGTGCAACCCGAGTACGTCAGAGGTCTGAGGTGGGCGGAGCAGGGCGATGGATTCCGGCTAACCCGGCTCCGCCACGCTGTGCCCAGAAAGCCTGACCTGATCGGGCGGCTGCGGATGGAATCAAGTTTCTTTTCGTTGGCCTACCCGGAAGTTCGACGCGACCGTTCGTCGGCGGTCATCGCGGTCTCTCCCACGCTGTCGGGTCTCGCCGCGGCCAGGATCGGCGCACGGGGAAGGCCTGTAGGCGTTCTGGTCCAGGACCTGAACGGCAACGGTGCGCGACAGGCCGGCCTCACCGGCAGTCGGGTCTCCGACACCATCAACCGCCGGGAGATGGATTTGCTGCGCCGCGCCAGTCTGGTAGGCGTAATTACCCCGCGCTTTGCGGAAATTTTGGTCGAGAACGGGGTTGACAGTTCGGCCATCCGGCTTCTGCCGAACTTCGCCCACGTGGAGCCCGTCGCCGCCTCCCAGGCTGAATCGCGTGCGCGTCTGGGTTGGCAGCAGGACGGTCGGTATGTCGTCCATACCGGCAACATGGGGCGCAAACAGGGTCTCGAGACAATCCTCGAGGCGGCACGGTTGCACGCAGACAATCCGAGGATCACGTATGTGCTGGTCGGGGACGGTAACCAACGCAGCAATCTGCAGAGATCTGCGGAAGGTCTCACCAATCTACGATTCATGGACCCGGTCGATGACGGTGACTATCCGCATGTTCTCAACGCGGCAGACGTTCTGGTTCTTTGCGAGCGAGTCGGAGTCAAAGAGATGTCCCTCCCGAGCAAACTGACGTCGTATTCAGTCGCCGGGCGGCCGATCGTCGCCTCGGTTGAACGGGGTTCCATCTCGGCCGAGCTGTTGCGCAAGCACGATGCGGCGAAGATCGCGAATGCAGGTTCGGCCGAATCACTGGCGTGCGTTATCGACGAGGTGCTGGCGGATCCCGCAACCATGCAGAGCCTGGTCGATGGCGCTGGTCGCCTGCGATCTGTCGTGGGCGGAAGGGCTGAGGCGGCTGAGCGATACAAGGCTTTCGGCCGCGAACTGCTCGACCTGCCAGGTGGACCGTGATGGCTGCGGCCGCAGTCGGACAGTCGCATTGCGCCGTCGTACTGATCGTCGAGTCGAATCCTAGCGGGCACCGACTGAGCTACGTTCGGGTCATCGCTGATCAGGCAAGATCAGACGGTCATGCCGTTCGCATTCTGCTCGGTGGGCGATGCGAAGGTCACGAGAACTTCGGACTGCACCTTTCGCAGTATGACTGCGTGGTGTCTTTCGGCGGCGAAAACCTGAGTATAGGTGAGATGGAGCAATTCTCATTGCGGGTGAACGCCACAGTTGTCGTCGTCCCCGATGGCGACACTCTGCTCGTGCCGCTTCTGCGACGTGCCGGATGGTCGGGAGGCGGCCGCGTCCGTCTCTTGGTCATGCGCGCACCTCGATTCGAGACCAGAGGACTCCGGCGCTTCGTTAAGTCCATGGTGATATGGGTCGCCGCCCGTGCACGGCGGACCACTGTCCTGACGTTGGTAAGTTCGGTCGAGCCGGCACCCGGGCATCACGAGGTGCGTGATCCCGCAAGGCTCGTACACGATCAGCGAGTCGCACCCCCTGACGGTCACCACCGGATCCTAATGATTGGGGCGATCACACCTCGCAAGAATCCGGAGCTCGTGATCGACAGTGTCGCCCTGCTCGATCGACCGGATGTCGAGCTCGTGGTCGCCGGCACCGTGGCGAATTCGTGTGCCCGGACGATCGCAGAGGCGCCGGATCGCTTGTCGAGGTCGGGCGTGAAGTTCGTTCATGATGCAAGGCCGCTCTCTGACGACGAGTTCGACGCCTACGTATCGTCGTCGTCGGTAGTTGTCCTAGCGCATTCCAACAACGGCCCGAGTGGCGTTCTCGCGAAGGCGGCATTGGCCGGGGTGAATGTGGTCGCGGCCGGCGCACCGTCGTTGCGGGCCGATTGCGACGTGCTGGGCAACGGCGCCGAGTGGACCTCTCTGCGGGCGCCCGACATAGCAGCGGCCATCGAGCGCGCTCTCGCCACCAGGGGTGCGAAGCCGTTTCCGGCAGCAACCGAGAGCGAGTTCGCTCGCAAGATGATGGGCCTATGACGTCGACCAGGCAGACCCGCCGCGCAGGGGTTCGACGCCAGACCCTGTTCTACACCGTCGCCCTGGGCCTGGGTTCTCTCGTCACCGGGGTGCTGTTCGTCTTCGCCGCACGCTCGATGCCGCCCGGCACCTTCGGCCTCGTGAGCACCAGCATCGGTATCGCGACCGTCCTGGCCGGGGTGATCGACTTCGGGACTAACAGCTTGTGGGTGAGGGAGCTCTCGGACTCCCACACTTCCGTCGGGGTCGTTGCTCGACAGATGCGTGGCAAAGCCGTGGTAGCCGCGGCGACGGCAGGCGCGCTGGCCGCCGTGCTGGGTACGTGGCTCACACCTGCCTGTGCCGTGGTTGGTCTGTATCTGCTGGCCCTGGTCGTCGCCCAGATGTCGGTCGTGCCGCTGAGAGCCCGTGTGATGCCCGCGCGGGTGGTCTCGTGCACTGTGGCGGACCGGTCGGTCGCCGCTTCGACGATGCTGGCTCTCAGCTGGTTTGATGTCGAACCGGCGCTGCGTCTTCCCGTCGCCCTGTCGTTGGGTTCCTTCGCCGGCGCTGCACTTGCGATGTGGAGACTGGAAGGGCGAAGCGAATTCATCTCGTGCAAGTCCGTGGCAATGCCCTGGGGCGGCGCAGCGTTCTTCGGGCTCTCAAGCTTGGTGCTCGCTGTCCAGAATCTAGACCAGGCCGTCGTGCTCAAAGTGGCAGGTGCCTCCGCTGCCGCCGACGTGGGGGCGGTCTCTCGATGGATGTCCCCCATCGGCCTGATCGGCACAGCCCTGGCGAATACCGCGGGACCGCTCGCCGCGCGGGCGCCCGATGTCAGGTCCGCGTGGTCGACAATGAAGCCGACGCGCCCTTACGTACTCCTGGCCATCTGCGTGGGAGCCGTCAGCAGCTTGCTGAGCCCGTGGCTCGTCCCGGCCGTTCTCGGGACTGCCTACGCGGGTTCCATTCCCGTATTCCAGATCCTGGCTATTAGCGCCACGATCACAGTCCTGAGCCAGCCGGTGGTGACCATCCTGCAGTTCCGCGGCTACGACCGCACCGTTTGCTGGGTGGTGTGGTCCGGCGTGATGCTCCAGTTCACCGTTCTCTTCTCAGTCGTCTCGACCATGGGCGCCATCGGGTGCGCCATTGCTTCATTGACCTGCCAGGTCTTCATTCTGGCGGCGTTGGTCTGGGCGACGTGCATCAAGGTTGCAAGAGAATCGAAGACGTCGGTCGCGACCGCAGGCCGGTAGAACCTGGGTAATCGGGCTTCAACGAACGGCGTGCTGACCGGTTTGTGAAGCCGCTCCCGATCCAGGCCCCGGGATCACAGGCGTCACTCGCGACCGAGGATGACCCGCTGCGGCGGCATTCCCCCGTGCAGCCCGATTCGGGCACTGGGAGCCGTTGTGCGATTCAGGATCGTCCGGTGTATACGACACCGCAAGCAGGGCCAGGACCGCCAGGGCAGGGAAGAGATACGGCCGACCCGGCGCGGATATCACCTCGGTGAGAGAGCCGCTCAATAGAACGCAGACGACGCCGAGACTCCAGCGCCGAGCGGAATCATCCTGCGCGCTCAGTACCGCCGTGGTCAGAGCCCCGGCCAGTAGGAGGCATCCGATGGCACCACTCGCCACGAGCGACTCCATCATCAAGTTGTGGGTGGAGTAATTGGCCGAGATCCCGTCTTCTCCCCCCAGCCGCACCCAAAAGCTCGAACCGTACCCAACCAGCGGACTCTCGGCGGCCAGTCCTCTGGCGCTCAGCCAGAGTGTGGCGCGGTAGGTGAATTCGTCCCCGCGGTAGGCAAGTAGGGGAAGAATGACGCAGGTCGCTCCCAACGCAATTGCCGTCACTGCTTGCATAAGGTTCGAGTTGGTCCGCCTGCACCACCGGTCGACGATCGCGACGACGATCCCGATGATCCACGAATACAGTGCTGTTCGGCTGCTCGTCAGGTCGACGAGGGCCAAGCTAGCTGTGCTGATGACGAGAAATTTCCAGCGGCCGTCAATGATCAGGAGGCACAGCGCCGCGGCGATGGCATAGAAGATGCCCAACGCGTTGCCGTCCCCCGCCGTGCCGATGGACAGTCCCCAGACCGAGCACTTGTCCGTGCGGCAAGGGCCGAAGAAGTCGGATGACTGCGCGATCCCGATCATCGCAATCGCGATGATCGCCGTGAGGGTACCGAGCCGCAAACCGTTTCGGATCTGGCGGAGGTCGTAACCGGTTCGACGGCCGAGAATCGCGGGAAGGAACACCGCAAGAGAGAGACACGCCTGTGCCACGGATTCTCCGCCGAAGGCGAACGCGAGAAGGAGGACGAAGTAGGCACCGATCAGCCCGCCGGCCCAGTTGATCGACAGGGTGCGCGCAGCCAATGTCTGCAGAACCATGATGACGCCGACCACGATCAGCGGGATCATCCGAACGGCGGTGGCGAGAGTCGCAGTGCCGGAGAGCACGCCAATGCTGAACAGGGCCACCACGCCCGCCGTGACCATGGCCGTCCAGGCCCACCAAAACTCGATGGTTGGTCTACGAGTCCGGAGCGGACGTCTGACGAGCAATGCTGCCACCCAGAACACCGAGCTCAAGATGGTGACGACGAGTGGCATGGTTGTGGGCATACGGGCGGCTCCTGGTGAAATGGGTCGCTGCGGCAGGTGTCGAGAGCTGCCGATCGTTCCTGCGCGCAGTTCTAGAGGTACTCGCGAGTGCTGTTAAGCACGTCTAGGTGACGCCGGCCCTGCGAGTCATCGAATCTCGCGCCGACGACTCGGGCTGGGCATCCTGCAACGACAGCGAAGTCGGGTACATCGTTGATGACGACCGCTCCAGCTGCGATGACTGCTGCATGCCCCACGCGTATGCCGCTGAGAACGACAGCGCCGGCTCCGATCCACACGTCGTCGCCGATCGTGATGAGGTCTTGCGGGGTGGGTTCGCGGTTGCCGACCCACGCTGACAGCACGACCGGCACGCCGATCTCATCGATCGCATGATCCTGTCGCCCCACGACGGCGACGTTGGCGGCGACGAGGAAGTAGTCCCCGATAGTGCCGCTGACGTCGATGAGGGAGTTCCGACCCACACAGGCGTGGTCTCCGATCGACAGGTGACCAGGCGAGGAGACGCGACTGCCGGGACTGGCCCGGAAACTTTGTCCCACGGTGACCGTGGAAGACAGTGCCCGCTTGTTGAGCAGACGCCGAGCTGACCGTTCGACAACGGCCGGTACCCGGCTCCGACCGGTGGCGCTCATACGGCGTCCTCGGTGATGTCCACAGAAGACAGTGGCCACCCGGTCGCCAGGACGAGATTCTGCATTCGGCCCTCGCAGGCCGCCTGCAGTCCGGCCGCCATGTCCTCAGCGCAGTAGTAATCGAGCACCGGGCGTCGGACCTCCGAGGGCTCGGGCTGCTGAAAACCGTTGATGGATTGGAGTATTTCGGTCAGCTCCGTCTGGTCGTCGTAAAACAGGACGTTGCCGAAGCCGGCCAGTTCGATCTCCGGTGCATGCGGTTCGTGACGCGAGACCAGCATGGGCACTCCGAATCCAAGCGACTGGGTCAGGCTCAACCCCGCGTAACCGGGGGAGACGCTCAAGATGGTTCGATCGTAGATGTCCCGCAGCACCCGCGGGTCCGTCACCTGGCCGGTGAAATCCACGGCGTCCGCGCACCCCAGGGTCTCTGCGAGCGCCGCCAGATCATCCGCCATGCTGCCGGTTCCTACGATGCACAGCCTCGTCGAGTTTCCGGCCAGCCCGGCGGCAGCAAAGGCCCGAACGAGCTGGTCGACCTTCTTCGCCGGTTCGAGTCGACCGACGTAGAGGATCAGATTGCGCCCGTCGACGCTCCCCGCCGGCCCTAGCTGCGCCTTGCGGTACAGGGAATTGGGGGCGACCCAGACCGGCTGGTCGGGTAAAGCAGCCCGGGCTAGGAGCACACTGTCGTAGCCGTACAGGACGGTGCCATTACTGATCCGCCGCAGGAACTGACGGAGTGAGTTCGTTCGGGAATCCGCTCCTGCCCGGGGATGGAGATGCCCCCACAAGAGGGTGCGTCGACGGAGTGCCCAGCGGGCCAAGGTGAGGATCCATGCGGTCAGGGACCGCGGATTGAGGTCAAGGATCGCCACGTCGGCTCGCAGCACCTGCCCCCAGTGGCCGGTCTGCAAAAGCAACCGACGCCCGGCGATGAAGCGGTTGCTCACCGCGACGTACTGATCCGAGCGGATGCCCGTTCGAACCGTCGGATCGCAGTGCCGGTCTCCGGTGAAAATGGTGACCCGGTCACCCATCGCTTCCTGAAGGGCGTCGATGCACTCCTGTCGGTAGAACGGCACGACTGCCAGGTAGAGCACCGCGGACGTCAGGCTGCCGGACGGCTTCATCGCGTTCGCACTCCCCGGGCCTCAGGGGCGAGCACGGTCTCGCACGGTGCGACGTCCCCGGCGACCAGCGCTGTCGCGCCGACCGTGGCTTCCCGCCCGATGGTCACTCCGCGCAGGACGGTAGCCCGAGCAGCGATCCAGGCACCGTCCTCTACCACGATAGGCGCGTTGTCGAATTCGAAGGTCGCCGAGCGCCGATCATGGGATCCGGTGCACAGCAGGACGTCCTGTGAGATGCAGACGTCGTGGCCGATGGTCACCGGTTCCAGGTTGAGAATCCAGACGCCTTCACCCACCCAGCTGTTGTCGCCAATGGCGAGCTTCCACGGCCAATGGATGCGGACGCGATGACGAACGAGGACGCTTTCGCCTATCTGCGCACCGAAGCCGCGAAGGATGGCAACCCTGACCTGTCGCGGGCACCACCACCGCATCACCACTGACCCGGAGACAACCAGCCAGGCGAGCTGCCACAACGGGCCGCGCCCCCGGTCGTATCCGACGCCGGTGAAGCCGGCGAGATTTCGGGTCACCGGCGGAACTTGTCCTGGTTGTCAAGGAACCATGCGTACGTCTCGCGGAGCCCCTCGCTCAGGGGTATCTCGGGCTTCCAGCCAGTTGCCTTCAGGCGCGAGACATCGAGGAGCTTGCGCGGCGTGCCGTCCGGCTTGCTGGCGTCCCAGTGGATGTCGCCGTCATAGCCGACGGTCTCAGCCATCATGTCGGCGATCTGGGCGATGGTGTGGTCTGTCCCGCTCCCGATGTTGATGGTGTCGGGGCTGTCGTAAGTCTCCAGCAGATGCAGACAGGCAGCGGCCAGGTCGTCGACGTGGAGGAACTCGCGGCGGGGCGTCCCGGAGCCCCAACATGTCACCGCCGGAAGGCCGCCGAGCTTCGCCTCATGGAACCGACGCATCATCGCCGGCAGCACATGGCTGTGCTGCGGGTGGAAGTTGTCACCCGGCCCGTACAGGTTCGTGGGCATGGCCGAGATGTAGGCCAGGCCGTACTGCCGCCGGACGGCTTGAATGCCGAGGATGCCGGCGATCTTGGCGATCGCGTAGGCGTCATTGGTCGGCTCCAGGGCGCCGGTCAGCAGCGACTCCTCGCGGATGGGCTGTGCGGCGAACTTGGGGTAGATGCAGCTGGAACCCAGGAACAGAAGGCGCGGCACTCGCTGGGCGGCCGCAGCATCCAAGATGTTGGTCTGCATCCGCAGGTTGTCGGACAGGAAGTCGGCCGGGTACGTGCTGTTCGCCATGATCCCGCCGACCCGCGCGGCGGCGTCGATGACGACGTCGGGCCGCATCTCCTCGAACCGGCGGAAGACAGCGTCGCGGTCGCGGAGGTCGAGCTCCCGCGAGCTCCAACCGACCACATCGGTGAAACCTTCAGCCCGGAGGAGGCGGCAGATCGCCGACCCCACCAGCCCCCGATGACCCGCGACGTAAACCCGCGCGGTCCGATCGAGCGGCCCGACAACAGGGCGTTCGACATCCATGATCGTCATTGCAGTTTCCCCCAGAACATTTCGTCACACCCGCGCCCACCGCTACACTGCGTGTGACTCGACCAACCCAGCGTAGCGGTCAGGGTGGGGCCGCGGGAAGGTATCGAGTCACAAGTCGACGACGGGGGTCATCGGAAATGTCGCGTACCGCATTCATCACTGGCATCACCGGCCAGGACGGCTCATACCTAGCAGAGCTGTTGCTGCAGAAGGGGTATCAGGTCCACGGGCTCATCCGCAGGGCGTCCACCTTCAATACCAGCCGCATCGATCACCTCTATCAAGACCCGCACGACGATGCGGCCCGCCTTTTTCTGCATCATGGCGATTTGACCGACGGGTCACGCTTGGTGACTTTGTTGGAGCGAATTCAGCCCGATGAGGTCTATCACCTCGGCGCGCAATCACACGTTCGTGTGTCTTTCGATGAGCCCGAGTTCACCGGTCTCACTACGGGTATGGGAACCGTTCGCCTGTTGGAGGCGATCCGTTCCACCGGGGTGCCGGCCAAGTTCTACCAAGCCAGCAGCTCGGAGATGTTCGGCGCAACCCCGCCCCCGCAGTCCGAGAGCACGCCGTTCTGGCCCCGGTCGCCCTACGCGGCGGCCAAGGTGTACGCCTACTGGACGGCCCGGAACTACCGGGAGGCCTACGGCCTCTACGCGGTCAACGGGATCCTGTTCAATCACGAGTCACCACGGCGTGGCGAGACGTTCGTGACCCGCAAGATCGCGATGGCGGCGGCCGCCATCGCCGCCGGCAAGCAGGAGCACCTCTACCTCGGCAACCTCGATGCCATCCGCGACTGGGGTTACGCCAAGGAGTACGTCGAGGGCATGTGGCGCATGTTGCAGGCGCCGACCCCGGACGACTATGTCCTCGCTACTGGGACGGCGTACTCCGTCCGCGACTTCCTCGGCTTCTGTTTTGAGGCCGTCGGGCTGGAGTGGGAGAAGTACGTCCGGTTCGATCCCCGGTACGTGCGGCCCTCCGAGGTCGACGCGCTGATCGGTGATCCTGGCAAGGCCGAGCGGGTGTTGGGCTGGAAGGCGGAGACGCTGGCGCCGGATCTCGCTCGCCTCATGACCCAGGCGGAGATGACGGCCCAGCCGAGCGCGTTCGCGACCTGGCAACGACCGGCAGTCTGACGCCATGTCGGTCATCGCCTCCCGGGCCCAGCCCGACCAGGAGGGTCCGGATGAGACGCGCCCTGCTGCTGCCTTCGTCGATCCCGCCGACCCGGCCGGCCCCGTCGAAATCACCAGCGCCGCAACGACCCGTGACGAGCCGGCTCTTCCGACAACCGTCGACCGCTGGTCGGTGCGACTCCGGACCCGCCTGCTGCTGACCGACACGGCGACGGTTGTGCTCGTCGTCTTCGCAAGCCAAGCCCTGCGCATCAGTGATCGCACGCAGGTGGTCGTCGACGGCTTCGGCTCGATCAACTACTGGGCCATCTCGACGTTGCTGAGCGCGCTGTGGATCGCCTCGCTGGCCATCTTCGGCGCCTACGACAAGAACATCCTGGGCGCCGGGGCCAGCGAGTACGGCCGCATCGGCAAGGCGTCGTTCTACCTGTTCGGCTTCACCGCCATCGTGTCCTACCTGCTGCAGGCCGAAGTCGCCCGCTCCTACCTGATGATTGCCCTCCCGTTGGGTCTGTTCGGCCTGATCGGCGGGCGGTGGGTGTGGCGGCGGCTGCTCGCCGAGTACCGGCGGTCGGGGTCGCACCTCAACCAGGTGCTCATCGTGGGCAGCCCGCAGCGGGCGCATGATTTGGCCCGGCGGCTGCGGGCCGAACCGGCCGCCGGCTTCCGGGTGGTCGGGCTGTGCCTCCCCGGTGCGCCTGATGTCACCCCGAACCAGCACTCCGCTTCTCCGCTGATGACGGACGACGGTTTCGAGGTCGCGGGCGGCGTGGGGGACATCCTGTCCGCCATCCGTCTCACCGGCGCCGACACCGTCGCCGTCGAGGCGTCGGAGTCGTTCGGCCCGGAAGAGGTGCGCGAACTCGGGTGGAAGCTCGAGGGCACCGGCGTCCGTCTCGCGCTCGCCCCGGCCCTCACCGATGTCGCCGGCCCCCGCGTCCACGTCCGACCCGTCGCCGGCCTGCCGCTGCTCTACGTCGAGGAACCGCGTTTCCGCGGGCCGAAGCTCATCGCCAAGACGGCGCTGGACGTCGGCCTGGCCACGATCGGCCTCGTCCTGCTGTCGCCGGTGTTGCTGGCCGTCGCCGTCCTCATCAAGATCAAGGATCCCGGGCCGATCTTCTTCCGGCAGAACCGCGTCGGCTACGGCGGCAAGGTGTTCCGCGTCTGGAAGTTCCGCACGATGATCCACGGCGCCGACAAGCAGGTCGACAAGGCGAAGGACGAGGCCGGCCAGACCGCCAGCGTCTTCTACAAGTCGGCCAACGACGCCCGCATCACCCCGCTCGGCCGCTTCCTGCGCAAGACGAGCATCGATGAGCTGCCGCAGCTGTTCAACGTCGTCGCCGGGCAGATGAGCATCGTCGGACCGCGCCCCCTCGTCCCTGGGGAAGGGGCCGAGATCGGGAACTTCCTGGAGCGGCGACGCCTCGTCCGTCCCGGCATCACCGGGCTCTGGCAGGTGTCCGGTCGGTCCGACGTCAGCGCCGAGGAACGGATCCGCCTCGACTTCTACTACGTCGAGAACTGGTCCGTCGCCGGTGACCTGGTCATCATCGGCCGCACCGTCAAGACGGTGCTCGCCCGCGAAGGCGCCTACTGACCGGGCCCGCGCCGGTGAGTCGCCCGGAGTGACGCTGCGAGCGCGCGAGTGCAGTTCCCGTCACGGCGCCCCCGTCGCGCGACCCCCGTCCGCTACCGTTCGTTGCGGAGGGCACCGGCGCCCGAACGGACCGTCACCGCAACATCGAGGATGAACGCATGAAGATCTCAGTCGTGGGCTGTGGGTACCTGGGCGCCGTCCACGCCGCGGCGATGGCCAAGCTCGGTCACGAGGTCGTCGGTGTCGACGTCGACGAGAACAAGATCGCGCTGCTGGCCAAGGGTGAGCCGCCGTTCTACGAGCCGGGCCTGCCGGAGCTGCTGACCGAGAGCATGGCCTCCGGTCGGCTCACGTTCACCACCGACATGGCCGACGCCGCCGACGCGAAGGTGCATTTCGTCTGTGTCGGCACCCCGCA
Organism: Nakamurella flava; assembly: GCF_005298075.1. NCBI lineage: Bacteria > Bacillati > Actinomycetota > Actinomycetes > Nakamurellales > Nakamurellaceae > Nakamurella > Nakamurella flava. The sequence continues at coordinate 109,213 of NZ_SZZH01000005.1, read as the reverse complement.
GAAGCGCGGCGAGTACGCGGCCGACATGCGGTACGTCGAGGGTTCCGTCGAGTCGTTGATCCCGCACCTGCGGTCCGACTCGCTGGTCGTCGGGAAGTCGACCGTGCCCGTCGGCACCGCCGGCCGCCTGTCCGAACGGATCGCCGAGGCCGTCCCCGGCGCCCTGCTGGCCTGGAACCCCGAGTTCCTCCGTGAGGGTTTCGCCGTCCAGGACACCCTCACCCCCGACCGCCTCGTCTACGGCCTGCCCACCGTCGGGGCCGAGACGGCCAAGGCCCTGCTCGACGAGGTCTACGCCGACATCCTCGCCCTGGACACCCCGCTCATCGTGGCCGACTACCCGACGGCGGAGCTGGTGAAGGCGGCGGCGAACGCCTTCCTGGCCACCAAGATCTCGTTCATCAACGCGATGGCCGAGGTCTGCGAGGCCAGCGGGGGTGACGTCACCAAGCTGGCCGACGCCATCGGCTACGACAACCGCATCGGCCGCCGTTTCCTGAACGCCGGGCTCGGCTTCGGCGGCGGCTGCCTCCCCAAGGACATCCGCGCGTTCATGGCCCGCGCCGGCGAGCTCGGGGCCAGCGACGCCCTCGGATTCCTGAAGGAGATCGACGCCATCAACATGCGGCGTCGCGTCCGCATGGTCGACCTGGCCCGTGAGGTCTGCGGGGGCTCGATCATCGGCCGCCGGGTCGCCGTCCTCGGCTGCACGTTCAAGCCCGACAGCGACGACACCCGCGACTCACCGGCCCTGAACGTCGCCGCCCAGATGAAGCTCCAGGGCGCCAGCGTCGTGGTCCACGACCCGCAGGGCATGGACAACGCCCGTCGCGCCTGGCCGGACCTGGAGTTCGCGCCCTCCGCCGCGGACGCGGCCCGCGGGGCCGAGGTCGTCATGCTGCTGACCGAGTGGCGCGAGTATCGCGACCTGGACCCGACCGAGTTCGCCCGGCACGTGGCCGCCCCGCGCATGCTCGACGGGCGCAACGCGCTGGACGCCGAGAAGTGGCGGGCGGCCGGCTGGACCTACCGGGCGTTGGGGCGCCCCTGAGGCCCGGAGATCGGGCTCACACCGACGTTCCCCGGCTCGCCCGGTAGCGCGGGAGATCGACTGTATGTCCGATCTTCGCAGGTCACGGTGGTTCGTTCAGCGATCGGCGCTTCGTTTTGTTCCCCCAGATGGCCGCGGTATTCGCTTACCATGATCACGTAGCGAAGGCAGTGTTTGGGATCGTGGACGCGGGGAAGTCCTGCGGTTGCAGTCGATGGGAGTCGGCGCATGATGCAGTTCGAAGGACCGCCACCGGGAGCCGGCCTCCCGGTCGACCCGGTGCTGAGGACCGCGTCGATCGGGACGGACGCCGACCCGGCGCCCGAGCGGCTGAACGAGGACGAACCGGCCGTGACCCGCCTGGGAATCGACGACCTCCGGCTCGACACCTACGCCCAGATCCTGCACGACGAACCGCTGCAGCTGGTCATCGCGGCCATGCTCCGCCTGGACGCCGTTCCCGCGCAGTACCGTCTGCCGGCCCTGACCCGTTCGGTCGAACTCCTCGAGCGGACCGTGGACCGTCAGCGACACCTGGTCCACGCCATGGGGGCACCCGACGACGACGACAGCATCGCCGTCGTCGTCGGCCGGGACGCCGCCGCGCTGCTCGCCGGCCGGCAGGTGCGGATCGCCGTCACCGACCGGTCCGGCCTGCGGCTGTGCGCCCGACTCGAACGGGCCGCCCGGGACATCCTCTTCGCCGCGCTCTGCGAGATCCGGCTCCGCAGCACGCTCACCGCCGTGCATCTCGACCTGCACGCCGACGCCGGCGACCTCGTCGTCACCCTCGAGAACGACGGCGACGGCAGTGTGCCGCGCGGCCCGCACCCGGCCCCGCCCGGTCTCGCCGACCTGCGGGTCCATGCCGCCGCCGTCGGCGGCACCCTGGACATCGGGCCCGGGAACACCCTGACCCTCACCCTGCCTGCGGCAGCACCGGCCCGCCCGGTCGGTCTCGCCGCACCGACGTCGTGACCCCGGCCGGGCCGTCGTGACCGAACACGCTCCCTTCGACGCCGCCAACTGGACGACCGGTGTACGGGCCGTGCCTGCTCTGGTCGATGACCGTCGACCGGTCGGGGCCGAGCGTTCCCCCGGCCAGATCGTCGACACCTTCGTGGCTTTCGCCGCCGCCAGTGTCGGCGACGGCGCGGTCTTCTGGCCCGCGGAAGGCCGCTTCGAGGTCGACTGGCGGCCGCGCGTCTGCCATCCCGACGGCGACATGGCCCGCATGATCAAGAGCGGGCTGTCCCTGCCGTCCCACCGCTCGACAGCTCCCGACCTGCGGCCCCGCCACGAGGTCCTGCGCGACGTGCTCCTGGACATCACCCCGGCGGCCCTCGTCGTCCCCGTCGACGTCGACGGAGCCGAACTCGGCCACCTCGGCGTCTTCTCGCTCCGCCCCACCGCCCGGTACGGCCCGGCCGACCACGATCTGCTGACCCGGGTGGCCGTCACCGCCGCCGCCGCCCTGCAGCACGCCGAGGTGCGAAGCCACCCGGGCGCGGGGGGAAGCGCCGTCGTCGAGGCCGACCCGAGACACTCGGCGGGCCCCGCCGGTGACCACCGGCGCCTGCTGGACCGGATGGCCGAACTGGAGGACGAGGAGCGGCGCGCCCTCGGCGAGGCCATCCACGACGCCCCGATCCAGCAGATCGTCACCGGTGTCGTCCGGCTCGAATACCTGCGGGACAGGGTCGACCAGCACGGGCAACAGGTCATCGACGGGGTCACCGACCTGCTCGAGGAGTCCCTGGACTGGCTGCGCTCGCTCATCGTCGTCTCGCTGACCCCGCCCGACCTGGCGCCCGGGATCGGGCCCGCGTTGGCCGTTCTCGCGCGTCAGGTGCTCGCGGGCACCGGGACGCGCGTCCGGATCGCGGGTCCCGCTCATGCGAACCTCGACCGGTCCGCGAAGCTGGCCGTCTACCGGATCTTCCGGGAGGCGCTGCTGAACGTGGCCCGGCACGCCGAGGCCGATCTCGTCGTCATCCGTGTCGAGTCACGCGCCGGCGAGATCGAGATCAGCTTGCGTGACAACGGTGTCGGCGGTGTGGACGGGAAACCCGCCGGCTCACGCGGGCTCTCGATGATGGCCGACCGGGCCCGCAACCAGGGTGCCGAACTGGTCATCGACAGCCCGCCCCGGGGCGGGACGACCGTCACCGTGCGGTTCCGCACCTCCGTCCTGCCCGTGCCCGTCTCGCCCGGGGCACTGGCCGCCGCCTCGCTGGCCGCGCCGCCGTTGGTGTCCCGCGCCCGCAACCGCGTCCTGGTCTGCGACGACCAGAAGGACCTGCGAGCGGCGGTCACCCTCGTGCTGGCCGACAATCCGACCGTCGAGGTGGTCGGGGAGGCCCCCGACGGGGACACCTGTCTGCGGCTGCTCGAAGAGCGCCGTCCGGACGTCCTCATCGTCGACGTCAGCATGCCGGGCGGCGGGCCGGACCTGGCCCGGGCCATCAAGACGATCCGGCCGGACTGCCACGTCATCGTGTTCTCCGGCCGCGCCGACGCCGCCACCCAGGAGGCCATGCTGGAGGCCGGCGCCGATCAGTACGTGGTGAAATCCGGTCGGCTCCGGCGATTGATCGAGGCCCTGGAACGGGCCATCTGAGCCGGCGGGCCGGTGGCCCCGCGGCGAGTGCCGGAGAAACGAACGAGGTCCCCGCGGGTGTGCACCCACGGGGACCTCGATCGGTGAAAAGCCCTGCGTCAGACGATGTATCCCCGTCGCAGACCCTGTGCCACCGCGTGCGCCCGATCGCGGGCGTCGAGCTTCACGAAGAGCCGGCGGCTGTGCGTCTTGATGGTGTCCTCGGTCAGGAACAGCTCCCGGCCGATCTCCCGGTTGGTCCGGCCGTCGGCCATCCCCCGCAGCACCTGCATCTCCCGCTCGGTGAGGTTGTCCGGCACCTTCGGCGTCAGGCGACGGCCGGTGGCCCCGCCCGCGTTCGGACCGGCCCACCGCAGCACCCCGCGGGCGCCACGGCGCACCGCGGCCGCCAGCAGATGCGGGTCGGCCAGGTCGCCGTAGACGACGACCGTGGTGCTCGGGTGCAGGCTCAGCAGCAGATCCAGCGCCTGGGTGCCCAGGTTGGGCGACAAGGCGATGAAGACCAGATCCGCGGGCTGCCGCTGGAACTCGTCCACCAGCGCGAAGCCGTCGACCACGCGACGGACCTGCGCGCCCTGCGACTCCAGCGTCAGCGCCGGATCCGGAAACCGTCCGCCGCCCTCGCACACCAGAACGGTGCGGACGGCATGACGGGCGCGCGGGATCGCTCCCACGCGAGCTTGTACTTCGGTCATCCTTGGTCCCCCTGTGTTGGGGCGATCCCGGTCGCGTAGTCACCCACCCGACCGGGACCGCCATTCCCCCCGAAACGTCGTGACCGGGCAACCACCCCATGTCGGCCGGTACGACAGCGTCACCGTAACTGTTGGTGCCGAAGTTGTCACTACGTGTAGCAAGCCACCGAATGAACTCATGCGGACGCGTCGATGTACTGATGTGATCGCCCGGAGTGGATGACATACCCCCTGAATGGCTGACCGGCCCCGTGTCGGACCAGTGCGACCACGCTGAGCGACGTGATCTTGGTCCTCTCACCCGTTTCACATTCACGCTGTCCCGGGAGAGTGGTTCTTCGGTCAGCCACCGGACGAAGCCGTTTCCTGGCAGCGAAGGACGGTGAGGTGGGCGGATGATCCGCCCGGCCGCCCCGCCGTCGGGTCAGAACCGGCCGCCCCCGCCGCTGGTCCAGCCGCCACCGCCACCGCCACGGGAACCCCCACCCCCGAAGCCGCCTCCGCCGAAACCGCCACCCCAGCCGCCGCCCCCGCCGCCGCGACGGCCGGCATTGAGGACGGAGTCGATGAGGATGCCGCCCAGGACGGCGCCCCCGAGACCGCCGCCCCCGCCGGACCGACCACCACCACCCCAGCCGCTCACGTCCTGCTGGGCCAGATCCGAGGCCGCCCGGGCCAACGAGATCGCCTGCTTGGCCTCACCGATCGCCCGGGCCGCGTCCGTGCCGGACAGCTCTTCGGCCGCCGCCAGATGACGGGACGCCTCGGCCAGCCGGGTCCGGGCCTCGCTCCCGATGGCCCCGCGCCGGGTGCTGACGAAATCCGTCGCCGTCGCGACCTCCGACCGCGCGGTCGACAGCACCTGCGCCAGCGTCGCCTGCGCGCGCTGCGCGTCCTCCTGGGCGGTGTGGGTCGCCACGGCGATCTCGTCCAGCGCCTCGTCGGCCTCGTTCACCTTGGCCAGGGCCGTCAGCGGGTCGGCCGCGCCCTGGGCGGAACGCGCCACCTGCAGCACCGCGGCGACCTGGTCGAGGCGCGCCTGCAGGCCCGCCGCTGCGCCGCCCGCGTCACCGGCGGCCAGCGCCGAACGGTTGGCGGCCAGCTCGTTCTCGACGGCGGCGACGGCCTGATCAAGCCGGGAGCCCGCGTCGGCCAGCTCGCCCTCGGTCCGCTCGATCGCGTCGAGCAGGGTCTGCGCCTGTCCGATCGCCTCCTGGGCCGCGCCGGCCGCCAGGACCGCCGTCGTCCGGGCCTCGTCCGGTACGACCGGCACCATGGTGCCCGCGGTCGGGGGAGTGGTCGCCCCGGTGGCATCCCCGGCCGAGGCCTTCGCCTGCTGTCCCGACGTGCGGGCGAACGCCAGTCGGCTGGTCGCCTCGTCCACGTTGGCGGCGACCGCCGAGAGTGCGGTCGGGGAGTAGCGCAGCCGGAGCCGGTCGAGAGAGGCGGCGGCCACCGGGATCCGGGCCTGCTGCGCGTCGATCGCCGCCGGCAGCTCGGCCAGCACCTGCGGCAGGCGCGACCGGAGATCCCGCAGACCGCTGAACCGTTCGGACTCGTCCTCCAGCTGCTGCGACGCCTGCGTGCAGCGCTGCAGGATCTCCTCCATCATCGCCCGCCGGTCCGCCTCGCTCTCCGGCACGTCGTCGTCGATCTTCTGCCGCAACGCGAAGGCCCCGGCCAACGACTCCCGGGCCGCCTCGAACACCCGGCGGAAATCGACGGCCGCCGCCGTGCCGAACTCCGTCTCGGCCGCGGACAACTCGAATTCGCTAGCCCGCACGGCGTTGTCGGTGTCGATGAGCGCCTGCACGCTGCGATCGGAGAGTTGCTGGTACGGCTCGACCGGCACCGGCCGGCCGTCCGGCCCGACGCCGGCCGGGACGTCCGCGGACCCGGTCTGGTTCTTGCGCTGCCGGTTGCGATAGACCAGGTACCCGCCACCTCCGACGACGACGATGCCCCCGGCCGCCCACCACCAGCCCGCGCCGCCGCCCCCGGCCGCCCTGCGGTACCCGTCCGCGGCGGCGATCGCCGCGCCGGCCCAGTCGGAGTTCTGCAGGGCCGGGAGGATGTCGCTGTCGGTCACGTTCCGGATTTGGCTGGAGGTCAGCTTGCTGAATCCTGGGCCCACCCCGACCCCGTACGACTTCTCCTGGGTGGCCACCGCCAGGACGATGTTGTCAGCGCCCATGCCGGACAGCTGCCCGGAGGCCTGCGCCCACGCCGCACCATCCACCGGGTTCTCGAACGTCGGCACATAGACGACGTAGAGCGAAATGCCGGTGTCGCGGGCCAACTGGTCGAGCTTGCTCTGCACCTCGCCGCGTTCACCGCTGTCTAGGGCTCCCGACTGGTCGGTGATCTGCTCGGGCAGGTTGAGCGGAGCGGTGGCGGGCCGGGCGAACGGCCCCGCGGCCGCACCGGCACTCGGCGGGGGAGCCGCCTGCGCCGCCGTGGTCGCGAGCACCGGAGCCCCCACGATCAGGGCGAGACCGGCGGCCGCCGCCCATCGGTTGAGCGTTCGCTTGGTGGTCATCGCCTGGTGTCTCCCCCTCGACCGGTCCACGAGACCACCCGGCCGCTCGGCCGATCCGATCCGTGGACACCCGGACCGTCGTCGGGGGAGGGCGGGGGCCCTTGTCGGGGGAACAGTACCGAGCGACCGCGGCACGGGACCGGAATCCGCCGGCAGGTTGGCCGGTTCCGGTGATCACGCGGCGCGCGGCGGCGCCCGGGCGGCAGATGTTCGCTTTTCGTGCGGTTGAGTGCGCTCCGGTGACTAGCGGTCAGGTGGCCGGTGTTCTGGAATGGAGGACGGCCACGCGCGCCCGCCCTGAAGAGAGGGGCCCCGCGCGACGGTGCACGCAAGGAAACGATCATGACCAGCCTGTCCTCCTCCGCCCGACTCGGCGGTGCGCCGGTAGCGCACAGCTCGCCACCGTGCCCGGTCGACGCCCTTGCGGTGGTCGCCCGGCGGCTCGCCCTGGCCGACGACCTGTCCGTGCTGCTCGCCGAGCTCCCCAAAGTGGCCCCTCTGGTCGTGGCCGGCGCCGAACACGTCAGCGTCACGCTGATCGACAAGGGTCGGATCACCGCCACGAGCGCGGGGGACGACGTGGCCCGGCGCTGGGCGAGCTGCCAGCAGCAGACCGGTGAGGGCCCGACGATCGACGCGCTCCGCGGTGAGACGGGGATCGTCGTGGTCCCCGATCTGGCGGGCGACCAGCGCTGGTCCCGCTGGCGCGCCCTGCTCGCCCAGGAATGGCCCGGCGCCCCGGGCGGTGCGTTGCTCGCTCTCCGGCTGGACGCCGGTCGTGGTCAGCAGGCGACGCTGACCCTGCACTCCCGGCGGCCGCGGTCCTTCGACCGGGGCGCGACCTCCGCCGCGACGGCGTTGTCCATCCACGCCTCGATCGCCATGGCCACGGTCGCCAAACACGACAATCTGCGGGTCGCGCTGGAGTCGCGCGACACGATCGGCCAGGCCAAGGGCATCCTCATGGAGCGCCTCCGGGTCACCGCGGACGAGGCCTTCGATCTACTGGTCGGCGCCTCCCAGCGGACCAACCGCAAGCTGCGGGACATCGCCGAGCAGCTCACGACGACCGGTGAACTGGTCGCCGAACGCGTTCCGCACACCTGACCGTCGCGCACGTCGGCCCCCGGGGCCAGCGGTCAGCAGGCCGTGCCGTCCCGGTCCTGGGGCAGCGTGCGCCGCCGCTGCACCACGTCGTGGGCCACTTCCTGGACCGTCGACTGCTCCACGAACGCCGTCGCACACAACCGGGACAGAGCTTGGTCGGGAGCCACCCCCCACTGCGCCGACAGCATGCCGGCGGCGACGTGCACGTCGGGCCGGTGTTCGCCCCACGGTTGCCGCGGCACGCCCGCAGGGCCGCCCGCCGGGGCCGAGGACAGGTAGGCCACGACGATGCGATCGGCGAGCTCCACGGTGAGGGCCGCCGCCGCGCGGGTGAGCGCCCGGGCCTCCCGCCGTCGCCAGTGGAACGTCGCGGTGCCGAGGAACCCGGTGGCCACGTACAGCGGCACCGAGAGCAGGGCGGCGACGCCGATGCGGGTGGCCTCCGGGACGAAACCCGGCCACCGGCCAAGTGCGACCGTCGCGGCGAGATCCGGGACGTGGACGGGGCGACCGGTCGCGAAGCAGGTCAGCGCCGGGCCCTCGCCCAGGACGAACTGCAACTCCTCCACCGCCGCCCCGAGCGGATCGCTGACGTGCACGACCGCGGTTCCGGTGCGGCCGCCGCCTCCCACGCTGACCCCGACCCCGTCGGCGACCAGTTCGTCGCACAGCTGCCCGCACGTGCGGCTGATGGCCGGCCCGTCCCCGGGGACGGGCCCGGTATGAACGCCTGGTTCAGCCACGGACCAGTGGTTCCCGGGGGCGCCCGGAACGACGCAAAGAGGGCGTTTCGCCGGCCGGCCCTCCGGTTCGCCCGCCGGTCGATCGATCCCCGGCCGGGGGACCCCCGGCCCGTCAGGGGCGGGCGAGGGCGTCCCGCGCCGACCGCTCTACGAACACCGGCACGAAGTCGCGGATCGGGGCGCCGTCGAAGCGGCGGTGGGCCTGTTCGACGGCGGCCTGCACGGTGTCCGGCGGGGCGTCCGGGAACCTGGTCGCCAGGCGCCGCGCCACCTCGGCGATGTCGCGCTGTTCGTGGGCAGCAGGATCTGTTTTCGGCTGCATGGACTCGATGATCGACGCCGATCCGGAGGGGTTCAAGCCGGCGGCGAATGATGGCCGAACGATCACCCGGGCGGTCATCCCGGCTCCGCCGGGAGTCTTCGCTGCGGTTCACCCAGGGGCGCCCGGAACCGAAGTGGTCCATCGACCGGGTGGTGATCACGCTGGCCAGGGGACCCGGTCGACCCGGACAGGTGTTCGCCCTCGCGTACGCTGATCGGGCAGTCATCGAGTCCGTAGGAGGCCGATGTGGTGACGGACAACGGGCTCCCGCCCGAACCGCCGGGCTTCGCGGAGCTGGTGGCCGACCTCGCTCTGGCCTACGCTGATCTGCGGGACCCGAACCGGCGATCGCTGGTGGAACAGATCGTCACCGGAGCGATCGCGATCATTCCCGGGGTGGTGGCGGCGGCGGTCGAGACCCTCGACGCGCAGGGCCGGCTGGGGGCACCCGTCATGGTCGGCAATGAGGTCGCGCGCGCGGTGATGGATGCGCAGAACGAGCTGTCCGACGGGCCGGGTCTCCAGGCCCTGCGCGATCAGAAGCAGGTCGTGGTCAACGATCTCGGGTCCGATGGCCGCTGGCCCGCAGTGGCCGCCGCCGCGGCGTCCGCCGGGGTCCAGTCGGTGCTGTGCACTCCGATGGAGGTCAACGGCCGCAGCTTCGGCGTCCTCGTGCTCCTCGGCGGCGCCTCCGACTTCGGTGACTCGGCGGAGGACAGTGCCGTGCTGGCCAGGATTTTCGCCGCGCACGCCGCGCTGGCCCTGTCCGGTGCGGCGACATCCGGCCAGATGGCCACCGCCCTGGAGAGCCGCGACCTGATCGGGCAGGCCAAGGGCATCCTGATGGAACGGTTCCACCTGGCCCCGGACGCCGCGTTCGCCCTGCTGGTGCAGACGTCCAGCCACACCAACACCCGGCTGCGCGCGGTGTGCGAGCAGCTGTGCGACACCGGGCAACTGCCGTCGGACCGACGTGCCCCGCGGCCGTCCCCGACCGACTGAGCCGCTCTCGTCCCCGGAACCGGACGGAGCGGTCTCGGCCGCCCGTCTGCTGGAGCGGCCGAGACCTTGGTACCGAGACCGCCCGGGCAGTCGTATGTACCCACCTGCCCCATTCCCGGCCAGACCGCTGACGTAAACATCGCAGAAGGAGGAAGATCAGCGGATCGGACGGAAAGTCCGCGCTGCTCCGCTCATTCGGCGGCCGACGGAGCGTCCGCCGTGGCCAGGAACTCCCGCATCGCGGCGACCACGGCCCCCGGGTCGTCCGAGATGGGCACGTGATGCGCCCCGGCCAGCCAACGCCACCGCACGTTGGGCAGCACCCCCAGGTACCGCAGCACCTGCGGTGTCATGGGGTCGTTCGTGCCCTGCAGGATCAGCACCGGTTGCCGGATCGACGGCAGGTGGCGGGCGACGTCGAGGGCGCCGGCCCGGTTGGTGGCGTCGAAGCTCGCGGAGTCGGCGTACCCCTCCAGAAGCTCCCGGGCGTCGGCGGAACCCAGCTGCCAGGGCAGACTGCGGTTCCCGGTGAAGAAGACCGCCCGGCCGGCGGGGCTCTGGCTCAACCACGGGGCGAGCGGGGCCAGGCCGGCGGCCATCATCCGGGCCGCGGACAGGTACCAGTAGCCCTGCCAGCGCTCCCAGGGCGTGCCGAGACCGTCCGGTCCGATCGCGACCACGGCCGACACCGACGGGGAGGCGGCGAGCTGCAGGGCGACCCGGGCTCCCAGCGAGTAGCCGGCCACGGCGGCCGATGCGATCCCGTGCCGCCGCAGCTCGGCCCCGACGGCCGCGGCCAGGTTCGCCGAAGTGGGCTGGCGATCGGCGGGCAGGGCGGGCGACTGCCCGAACCCGGGGAGGTCGAAGGCGAGGACGTCGAAGTGCTCGGCCAGTCGGTCCATCACCGGATGCCAGCCGACGCTGGATTCGCCGAGGCCGTGCAGGAGCACGAGCGCCGGGCCCGAACCCCGTCGGTCGAGGAACAACTCGGGCCAGCCATCGGTCGGCGTCGGCGGATTGATCGGGGCAAGGGCGGGCAGGACGGCGGTCACGGGCGACTCCAGGGGGCAGAGACGACGGACCGGCGTCGACAGGAGTGTCGACGCCGGTCCGTGGTCTTCGGTGTCGGGTGTCCGACCGGGCTGGCCGGTCGGACACCCATGGGGACTCGTGGGCGAGGCGGTGGCGGTGCAGGAGGTTCGGCCGGAGCCGGCCGTCACCGCACCCGCCGACGGGTCACTTGCTGTTGTCGTCCTCGACGAGGCGCTCGATCAGCTCGTCGACGTTGCCGCTCTTGGGCAGGCCGCGCTCGGCCAGGTGCTCGGACAGCTCGGCCTTGGTCAGACCCTCGTACTGCTCGCGGGCCTTGGCCTGGTTGGCCTTCTCCTCGTCGCGGGCAGCCTTGCGCGCGGCCTTCTCGGCCTCGGCCTTCTGCTCCTCGACGACATCGGCCTGCTCGTGGGCGACCTCGCGCAGCTGGCCGGCCTGCTCGGTGGCCAGGTCAGCCGCCCGATCGGCCTGCTCGACCATGAGGCTGCGGGCCGACTCGGCCTGCTCGACCATGGCGCTGGTCAGCTGGCCGACCAGGTCGGCCCAGCGGAAGGCCAGCTCGCGCTGGACATCGACGGTCTTCTGCACGAACTCGAAGTAGCGCTGGACGGGCTCGTTGAAGTCCATCTTCGGCAGCTGGCCGGTGAACTGGCCGGCCTGCTCGGCGAGCTGATGGGTGCCCTGCCGCCAGGCACCGACGGTGCTCTCGACGGCGCTCTTGCCCTGGTCCGCAGCGGCGGTGTACATCTCGGTGGCGCTGGTCATGACGACTCCTGATGCTCGGGGAACGATGGTCGCCGCACGAGCGACAGCCCTGGGCGCTACCGCGGCCAGGACGGGGAGAGCTGGCCGGGTAGGGCTTTCGGGTGCTGGCGCGGACTGCGGGGCGACCTACTCCGGGGATTGCGGAGCTATTAGCAGGTTAGCTGCGATTCCAGCTAACTTGCTTGCAAGGGCGGGTGACGATGACCACCCGGACATATGGTTCACATCGGGCGAGCGGGGAAACCCTCACGCGCGCTCGCCGGTGTGTCGGCCGGTCGTCGCCACCGTGGCCGGCGGGTCGAGGCCGCGCGGCGGCGATGAGGGTCTGGCCGGTCGCCAGGTCGGCAGGAGCCCGGTCTCCACGAGCTCGGCGGCGACGTCGGTGAGTTTCCGGTTCATGTTCGAACTCACGACCCGCAGGCGATCGAACGCCGCGTCGGCGTCGATGCGGTACGCGTACATCAGGATCCCGACGGCGTGCCCCACGAGCCGGCTCGTGGTCAGTGCCCGATCGAGGTTGACGACCTTGTCGGTCTGTCGGACCAGCATCAGCATGACTTCGGCGTGGGCGGCGAACATCGTTGCCACGTCGACACTGTCGGTCGTGAAGGCGCCGACGGAGGCGCTGTAGAGGTTCAGGGCGGCGCGGTGCGTCGGCACGTGCACGGTCAGGGACAGGGCCGACCGGATGGGGGTGTCGGCGGTGACCCGAGCTCCGAACTCGGGCCACTCGTTCGACTGGCGCAGATCGTCGGCCCGGAACAGCCCGTCGGCGCGCATCGCCGCGACGGCGGGGCCCTGCGCGAGGTGGTACTGCAGGTCGTCGGCCACGCGGACGACCGGGTCGGTCGCCGCGATGGTGGTGAACCGATCGCACTGACGTCCGGTGTTCTGGGTCAGGCCGGCCCAGTCGCATCGGGGTATCGACCATTGCGCGAGCCGGGCGACGTCGGTGAGCGCCTGGGCGACATCGTGGGTGTGGAACAGTCGGTCGCCCAGGGTGCGGAAGCCTTCGGCCATGACGCCGCTCACACAGTCATCCATGGTGGGTGCCTCCCTGGGTGGCCTCGTCGAGAGATCGACGGACAGTCACCACCGAACGGGCTGCGCACTTGAACCCACTTGCACCTTACTCATACCGGATGACGCCGACATAACGGGCATCCTGGAGTCGGTCGACGGCCGCGAGCGGGGCCCGGACCGACTCACCCGAAACGTCGGCGGCGACGCAGCCGCAACGGCCCGGCCGGTGCGAGGGTGAGACCGCCGCGGACCTTGCCCGTGCCGGACACCCGCTCGAGGTCGGCGTCGGCGAAACCGGCGACCGCGGTCCGCAACATCAGCGTGGCCAGGCCGGCGCCCAGACACGTCCGCTCGCCGGCCGCGAAAGGCAGATAGCCCCAGGCCGGCTGGGGGCCGTCGAAGCGCTCCGGTCGGAACGCCTCCGGATCCGGCCACAGGTCAGGGTCACGATGCGTCAGATACGGGCTGTAGAGCACCATGCGGCCGGCCGGCACCAGCAGGCCGTCGACCTCGGTGTCGGTCGCGGCGACCCGGCTGCCGATCCACCCGGACGGATAGAGCCGCAGCGCCTCCTTGACCACCGCCGCGGTCCGGGCCGGGTCGTTGAGATCCGGCCGGTCCGCAAGCTCCCACAACGCGAAAGCCAAGCTGTGCGCGGTGGTGTCGTAGGCCGCGGCCACCGCGACCCGGGCCTCCTCGACCCCGTCGGGCAGCTCGGCGAACAGCTCGGCCAGCGTGCCCGGCTGCGGAGCCTGGAACACCTGGCGCAGCGCGGCGTTCATCCGGCTGATGCGGACCGGGCGTCGCAGCAGCGGCCCCGGCATCGGTTGATCCAGGGGCGCGACGAACGACGCGAGCTCGTCGGGCGGCATCCGGTCGCCGAAGAAGGCCGCCGTCAGCATCGACCGCACCACCGTCGACGACCACCGACCCGCGTCGAAATCGCCGGTCGGCAGATGAGCGCGGACGATGCGACCGAACCGGTCGGCGAACGCCGCGGTGACCGCCCGACGGTGGAAGGTCGGGTTCATCGCCGCCCGCCGTGCCCGATGGTCCGGATGATCGAGCGCCACCACACCGGCCGACAGGTACGGCGAGATCTGACTGAGACTGCCCCGGCTGCGGAACGTCGCCAGATCGCCCAGCACCGCCCGGTTCCACGCCGGTGACCAGCCGACGGTGACCGGGCGCCACAACCTGATCTCGAAGGCCCGTCGCCCACCGGTGCGCCCCCGGGCCGCGCCCTCCTGCAGCAGCGCCAACGGGTCCGACGTCCAGCGGGGCAGGTGCCCGACGAGCGGAAGTCCCTGCGGCCGGGCCAGCGGACCGGACCCTGCGGGAGCCGCGGCGGACGGTGCGTCCCGCACCACCCCGGACACCGGGCAGGTCGGCGGGGTCGGCTCCCCGGCGGGCTGCGCGGTCACCGCTCGGCCCGCCGCGCGAAACGTTCGTTCCAGCTGCGCACTCCGCCGACCACCTCGTCGAAGCCCGGCAGCGGACGCTCCGGATCGGCCGTGGCCAGTGCCGCATCCAGGTCCGCCAACCGCCGGGTCAGCTCCCCGGTCAGCTCGTCGGGCTCCGCCGCCCCCGACGGGACCCCCGGCGAGATGTCGAGGTAAGCCTCGGGCGCCTGCTGGGCCCGTAGCACCACCCGAGTGGCCACCGCGTGCAGCGCGGCGCCCGACCGATCGGCCAACCACCGTGCGCCGGGCGCGGTCTCGCGCAGCGGTCCGCTCGGCCACAGCCGCCCCTCGGGAAAGACCACTAGCACCATGCCCGAGCGCAGCATGTCGACGGCCGTGCGCAGCCGATCGGTGGGCACCACCCCGACCCGGTCGTACAGGGCCCGCCGTCCGACGTTCGTCGCGTCCATCAGCACGCCGACGTCGTCCCGGCCGCGCGCCCGCAGCGCCGCCGCTGCCGCGAAGAAGTCCCACCAGCTGTGATGGTTCGCCGCCCACACCGCCGGCCCCGACGGGACCACCCCCGACGTCCACACCCCCCGCAGGTTGCGACGCACCAACTGGTCGAGCCCGCCACGCAACACGTCCTCGGCCCCGCTCCGGACGCCCGCGGACACCCGGGAACGGACGACCGCGCCCAGGCGAGCCGCCCGTTCACTTCCCGACGTCATCCGGTGGCCGCCCCGTCGCCCGTCGCCCCGGCGGTCGGGGTCGGGTCGCTGCGTCCGTCGTCGACCAGGGCCATCAGCAGCGCGTTGTCGTCGGCGTTGGCGCCCGATTCGGCCCGGTCGCCGATCGGGGCCTGCAGTTGGGACTGGACGTACTCCAGCGGAGCGGACGCCAGGGCGCGCACCAGACCGCCGTCGACGGCCGGTCCGGGCAGCGTCGTCACCTGGACCATCGCCCGCCCGGCCCGCCGCGCGAACGAACGGGCCAGGCCGGCCGTCCGGGCGACCCCGTCGCCGGCCCGCAGCAGAGCCAACGCCCGGTCGGCCTCGGGGACGGTCAGACCGGGCCGGAGCAGATCCCGCAGTTCGGCCGCGTCGGACGTTCCCGCGGCCATCGCGTACACCGCCGGCATCGTGACGGTGCCGCCGACGAAGTCGGCCCCACACGGCTTGCCCACCGCCTCCGCCGATGCCGCGACGTCCAGCAGGTCGTCGGTGAGTTGCAGGGCCACGCCGAGGTCGGATCCGAACGCGCCGAGGGCCTGCACCTGCGCCTCCGACAGCCCGGCCCGGCGACCCCCGATCCGGGCCGCCGCGCGCAGCAGGGCACCCGTCTTGAGCTGGGCGACCCGCAACACGTCCAACGGCCCGGCATCGGCGTCGAAGGACAGCAGGGACTGCCGCTGCTCACCGGAACACATGTCGGCCAGCGCGTCGGCCAGGTCCCCGCACGCAGCCCCGGCCGCCGCCACCAGCCGCCAGCTCTGGGCGATGAGCGCGTCACCGGCCAGGATCGCGGTCGCCGGGCCCTCGACCTCGTGCACGGTCCCCACCCCCCGACGGGTCGGGGCGTCGTCGAGCAGGTCGTCGTGCAGCAGGGTCGCGCTGTGCAGGAGCTCGACCGCGGCGGCGGCCTGCACCGTGACGTCGTCGTGGCTCGGATCCCCGGCCGGTCCGTCCGTGGTGAGCACCGCGCACCGCAGGACCAGATCCGGCCGCAGGCGCTTGCCGCCGGCATCGATCACCCGGCGGGCCCCCGACCGGCCCGGTTCGCCGAGCCGGTCGACAGCCGCCCGCAACGACTGCTCGACGGCAGCGGTCAGTCCGTCGGGGCGGGGGGAAGTCGACGCAGGAGCCACAACGCAGTGCCTTTCGTCCGGGACCCGCGCCGGCCGTCGAAGGGCCCGAGGGTCGGTGTCTGACGAGTGGTCGACCCCGATGTCGTGTCCATCATGTCGGATTACGCGGTCACCCGGCGTACTTCCCGTGTTCCCGAATCGGATGCGCTCACACCCCCTCCGACATCCGGTGAGCCGCTCACCCGGCAGCCCTGGGTGATCGACGGGCCGTCCGCGGCCCCTTCCGTACGATCGGTCGGGTGGGGCTCCGGCGGGTGACCCCCGCTCGAAAACCCTGACGGACGGTACCGAGACGGACAGGAGTGATCGGCGACGTGACGGGCTGGACCTACCTCGCCGTGCTGGCGGCCTGCGTCATCGGCACCCTGCCGCTGGAATTCGCCCTGCGGGCCCGGGTCTACCGCCGCTGGACCGGGGCCCTACTCGCCGTCCTCCCCATCTCTGCGATGTTCCTGACCTGGGACTACTTCGCCACGGCCGGTGGCTGGTGGTGGTTCGACGAGAACCACCTCGTCGGCCTGTGGCTCGCCGGGATGCCGCTCGAGGAGTGGCTGTTCTTCCTCGTCATCCCCGTGTGCGGGCTGCTCACCATCGAGGGCGTCCGGCACGTCCGCCCCGACTGGGGCCGGGCCGCCGACGCCGCCGGGCGGCCGCCGATCTGGTCACGCCCACCGTCGACCGTCGCGCCGAGCCAGGACGTGGAGGCCAGCCGGTGACCCCGACCCTGATCTACACGTGGGCGTCGATCACCGCCGTGGTCGTCGCTGTCGTCGTCGACCTGTGGATCGTGCGGACCCGGCTGCTCACCACGCGCCTGTTCTGGGCGTCCTACGGGATCGTGCTGTTCTTCCAGTTCATCGTGAACGGCATCCTCACCGGGCTCGGCATCGTCCAGTACGCCCCCAGCGGCATCCTCGGCCTCCGCGTCTTCTTCGCGCCCGTCGAGGACATCGGCTTCGGCTTCGGGCTGGTCACCCTCACCCTGGTGCTGTGGATGCGCTACGGCCGGTTCCGGCGGGGTGGTCCGGTCGAACGGCCCGTCGACGCCGGTTCGGAGCGCTGACCCTGTCCTGGTGGGCTGGCGCTGCCCTGGTGAGTCGACGCTGACGAAGTGCGCATGTGCGGACCGTAGTGGCTGCTGAATCGCATTCTTGATCAGCGCCAGCCGAGTTCATCAGCGTCAGCCGCGGTGCACCGACGGCCGCGCGGAGGCCCTCAGACCGTCCGGGCCAGCAGGGTCCGCAGGGCCACCGACGCCCGGCGCCGCCGGCTGACCCGGACCCGGGGGCCGAAGACCTGCAGGTCGGCCTGCTCGATGGCCCCGAGGATGTCCCCGTACAGCTGATAGGCGACGCGCACGCAGCGACGGCCCCGGGGCGCGAGCAGCCCGATCCCGGCCTCCGCCGTCTCGTACCGGGCGCGGGTGTCCGCGATCCGGTCGGTCAGCAGGGCTCGCACCCGCGGGTCGACGGGACGGTGGCCGTCCTCGGCGGCCAGCAGCTCCCGGTCCACCCCGTACGCGGTCATCACGTCCTCCGGGAGGTAGACCCGGCCCAGCCGCAGGTCCTCGCCGACGTCCCGCAGGAAGTTCGTCAGCTGGAAGGCGACCCCCAGCTCGGCCGCGGCCGGCTCGGCCACCGATCGCGGACCGACCGTCCCGAGGATCGGCGTCACCATCAGGCCGATGACCGCGGCGCTGCCGTAGACGTACTCGTCGAGGTCGGCCTCGGTCGCGTAACCGGTCACGGTCAGGTCCATGGCCATCGAGTGCAGGAACGCCTCGAACCAGTCCGACGGCAGCTCGTACCGGCGGGCCACGTCCGCGGCGGCGCGGACACTCGGATCCACGCCGGGATCGGTGGCGCTCCGTCCGTCGAGCAGGGCGTCCCGGAGCTGACCCGAGAGCACGGACAGCCCGGCCCGTTTCGCCTCCGTGGTGGCGTCGACGTCGTCGACGATGTCGTCGGCGGTCCGGGTGAACCCGTACAGCGCATGGACCGCCGGCCGCGCGTCCGGCGGCAGGAACCGGGTGGCCAGGAAGTACGTCCGGCCGTGCTCGGCGGCGAGCCCCCGGCAGTGCCGGTAGTCGGCCCGCAGGGCCGGGGCGTCGATGCCCGCGGCGTCCAGTTCGCGATCCACCGCGTCCCCGCGATGCACTCCGCGCATCGTCCGGTCCTCCGTCGTCCGGGTCACGCAGCGGCCCGATCGCCCACGATGCGCTGTGCGGCCAGCCGACCGGAGAGCAGCACCATCGGCACCCCGACGCCGGGTTGCGTGTTGGACCCGCAGAAGACCACGTTGCCCAGCTTGGGGTCCAGCGTCGGCCGGCGCAGCGGGCCGGTCTGCCGCAGGGTGTGCGCGGCAGCGAACGGCGCACCCGCGGCGAGCCCCATCGCCTGCCAGTCGGCCGGGGTGACCAGTCGCTCGACCTCGATGGCGTCACCGAAGCCCGGGAAGCCGCGCCGTTCCAGCGTGGCGACCATCTCGTCGCGGTAGCGCGGACCCTCGGTGGCCCAGTCGATGTGGGCCCCGGTGATGGTGTTCGGACACGGGAACAGCACGTAGTACGTCTGCTTCCCGTCCGGGGCCAGCGACGGGTCGGTCTGCGACGGGTTGCTGACCAGGAACGACGGGTCGCTCATCGTCTGCCCGGTCTTGATGATCTGGTCGAACGTCTGCTGCCAGGCGTGGCCGAAATCGATGGTGTGGTGCGCGGTGTCGGGGAAGGTGGCCGACGAGCCGACATGCAGCAGCACGCACGACGGCGAATAGGTCAGCCGCTTGACGCCGCGCGGGGTGTATTGCGGGTCGAGCAGTTCGCGGTAGGCGACGGGGAGGTCGGCGTTGACGACGACCGCGTCCGCGGCGATCCGCTCCCCGTCCGCGGTGTGCACGGCGACGGCCCGGTCGCCGGAGGTCTCGATGCGGGTCGCGGACGTCCCGTAGCGGAACTCGACCCCCGCGTCGGCGGCCGCGGCGGCCAGCGCGGCCGGCACCGCGGACATGCCGCCCTTCGGGAACCAGACGCCCTTGACGCAGTCCATGTAGGCGATGACCGAGTAGATGGCCCGGGCGTCGTGCGGGGCGAGCCCCGCGTACATGGCCTGGAACGAGAAGATGCGCCGCAGCCGGTCGTCCTTGACGAAGTCGCCGATCCGGCCGTCCAGCCGGCGGAGCCCACCCAGGGCCAGCAGCTTGAGGGCGTTGACGGCGCTGGGTCCGATGAAATCGGTGACGCTGTCGAGGTTCCGGTCGATGAAGTCGTGCCGTTCGATCCGGTACATCTTCTCGAGGAACGTGACCATCCTCCGGTAGCCGTCGGCGTCGGAGGCCGAGCACGTCCGGGCGATCTCGGCGGACATCGCGTCGACGTCGGTGATGACGTCGATGGCGGTGCCGTCGGCGAACCGCGCCCGGTAGGCCGGGTCGACCTTCACCAGCTCCACCCGATCGCTGAGCTCCTCACCGACGCAGGCGAGCGCGTCGTCCAGCAGCTCGGGCATCGTCAGCACCGTGGGCCCGGTGTCGAACCGGTAGCCGTCGAGGTCGAGGATCCCGGCCCGGCCGCCGGGCCGGTCCTCCCGTTCGACGACGGTCACCCGCCGGCCGGCGCCCACCAGGCGCAGCGCGGCCGACAGGCCACCCAGTCCGGCTCCGATGACGACGACGTGGTCGGCGGACATGCCGCGGCGGGAAGGGGATCGCATGTTCCGCTGGTACCCCGTGCCGACCCGGGCCAGATGCGCAACCGGGCGAGATGTGAACCACGCGACCGGCATCAATGGCGGTGGCGGTGGTGGCTGTCCGGGAAGTGCTCGTGGCTGTGGGTGAGCTGCGGATGGGCGTGGCGGTGCTGATGGCGGGTGCCCGGCGCGACCGGTTCGGCGTGGTCGTGTCGATGGTGCTCGTCGTGGGTGTGCCAGTGCTCGTGCTCGGTCGCGGTGTGGGTGTGCCGGTGGTCGTGCCGCTCCCTCAGGTGCAGCCAGACCCCGACGGCCATCAGGGCACCGGCCACCAGCAGCGGCCAGGTCACCGGTTCGCCGAGCCCGACGGCCAGGACGGCGCCGAAGAACGGGGCGACCGAGAAGTACGCCCCGGCCCGCGCGGTCCCGACGTGCCGCAACCCGACGATGAACAGGACGAGGCTGACGCCGTACGCCAGGAACCCGACCACCATCGCCGCGGCCGCGTTCACCGCCGGCGGCCAGGCGGTCCCGACCACGAAAGCCAGGGTCAGGTTGACGGTGCCGGCGACCAGACCCTTGACCGCGGCGAGCCAGGACGCGTCGTGCACCGCGACCTGGCCCGTCAGGTTGTTGTCCAGCCCCCAGCACAGGCACGCCCCAAGCACGGCCAGCGACGGCCAGAGCGCCCCGATGCCGACCCCTCCGGCGGCGGTGAGCACCACCGCACCGGCCACGATCGCCAGCATCCCGGCCACGACCCGGCGGTCGGCGTTCTCCCGGAACACCCACCAGGCCAGCAGCGCGGTGCAGACGCCCTCCGCGTTGAGCAGCAGGGAGGCGCCCGTGGCCGGGAGCCGGGTCAACCCGATCATCAGCAGCAGCGGGCCGAGGACACCCCCGGCCAGGATGGCGCCGGCGAGCGGCCACCGGTCGGCGAGGGACAGCCGCACCCGCGGGGCGCGTCGGAGGAGCCGGATGGTGGCCAGGCCCAGACCGGAGCCCAGGTAGAGCAGACCGGCCAGCAGCCAGGGACTCACGCTGTCCAGCAACAGCTTCGCGGCCGGGGTGCCGGCACCGAAGAGGACCGCCGCCGCCAGCGACGCCTGGACGCCGGGGTTGCGCACCCCGAGCCGGTGACCGCGGTGATCGTCGGTCACCGCAGTCCCCCGCGGTCGGCCCGAGACCACGCGGAGTGGCGCAGCAGTCGGAGGCCGTTGAGCGCCACCAGGACCGTCGAACCCTCGTGCCCCGCGACGGCCAGCGGCAGCGGCAGGGTGGCGACCAGATCCCACGCGACCAGGACGACGATGAACGACGCCGCGAGGGCCAGGTTCGCGACGACGACCCGATGCGCCCGACGCGACAGGGCGATGACCGCCGGAATGGCGTGCAGGTCGTCGCGGATCAGGACGGCGTCGGCCGTGTCCAGGGCGAGATCCGAACCGTGCCGGCCCATCGCGACGCCGACACTCGCGGTGGCCAGGGCCGGGGCGTCGTTCACGCCGTCGCCGACCACCAGCACCGGTGTGCCGGTCTTCTCGAGATCGGCGACGATGGCGGCTTTGTCGCTCGGAAGCAGCCGTGGGTGGATGTGGGTGATGTGCGTCCGATCCGCGACATCGGCAGCCGTGGCTGCGTTGTCGCCGGTGAGCAGATGCACCGGGGCGACGGTGAGCGCATCGATCCGGGCGACGGCGGCCGGTGCGTCCGCGCGTAACGCATCCTTCAGCGTGATGCGACCGACGGGCCGACCGTCGACGCGCACCAGGACCGCGGTGCCGATCCGCTCCACGTGGGCGTCATCGTCGCGGCTCACCTCGACGCGGTGCCCGTCCGCGGTGCCGAGCACACCGACCCCGGGGACGGCTCGGAACCCCGAGACGGACGGAACGTCGAGATCGGTGGCCGCGCCGACGATCGCGCGCCCCAGCGGATGTTCACTGGGCGCCTCGACCGCGGCCGCCCACCGCAGGACCTGATCGGCGGTCGCGCCGGGAAACGGTTCGACGAGGCGGACCTGGGGTGCCCCGACCGTGAGCGTGCCCGTCTTGTCGAAGGCCACCACCTGGGTGCGGCCGAGGCGTTCCATGACGGTGGCCGACGTGACCAGCAGGCCGTGCCGCCCGGCGTTGGCGATGGCCGCCAGCAGCGGCGGCATGGTCGAGAGCACCACCGCGCACGGCGACGCCACGATCATGAAGGTGACCGCCCGCAGCAGGGCGCCCTGGGGGTCGGCGCCGAACAGCAGGGGGACGCCGAACACCGCGAGGGTCGCGACGACGACCCCGAAGGAGTACCGCTGCTCGACATGCTCGATGAACAGTTGCCGGCGGGCCTTCGTCGCCGACGCCTGCTCCACCTGGGCGACGACGCGGGCGACGACGGACTGTGCGGCGGCCCGGCCGACGCGGACCCGCAGGGCGCCGGTCCCGTTGAGCGTCCCCGACAGCACCGGGTCGCCGACGTCCCGCCGGATCGACACCGACTCGCCGGTCATCGCCGACTGGTCGACGTCCGACACGCCGTCGACGACGGTCCCGTCGGCGGCGATGCGCTCCCCGGGCCGGACCAGGACGATGTCACCCACCTGCAGGTCGGCGGCCGTGATCGTGTCCGGCTCACCGTCGGGGCCGAGCCGGGTGGCTTGTTCCGGGGCGAGGTCCAGCAGCGACGACACCGCAGTGGCGGTGCGCTGGGTGACCACGGCTTCCAGGGCGCCCGAGGTGGCGAAGACGACGACGAGCAGCGCCCCGTCGAAGACCTGCCCGATCGAGGCGGCCGCGACGGCCGCGACGATCATGAGAAGGTCGACGTCCAGGGTCTTCTCGCGGAGCGCCTGCCAGCCGGCCACGGCCGGCTCCCACCCGCCGGCGAGGTAGCAGGCCAGGTAGAGCGACCACCACGACCATGCCGGTGCCCCGGTCAGCTGCAGACCCCAGGCCGTCAGGAACAGGGCCAGAGCTGCTGCGGCCCACCGCACCTCGGGGAGCTGCCAGCCGGTGCGCCACAGCGGTGGGGGTGCGGCGAGGACACGGCCGCCGTCTCGCGCCGTCGTGCTCGACGGTGGGGCGGGAGCTTGGCACGTCACGGCGCAGCCCGGCCGTTGGTCGCCCGGCCGTTCGCGGCGGGGCGGCGTGGGTCGGCGGACTCCGGGTGATGGTGCGCGGGCGACCCGCCCAGGGAATGCTCGGCTTGGAACACCGCGTCGGCGACCAGTTGCTGGGCGTGCTCGTTCTCCAGTCGGTAGAACACCCGGTTGCCGTCCTGGCGGGTGCCGACGATCCGGGCCAGCCGCAGCTTGGCCAGGTGCTGCGACACCCCGGCCGGCGTCTTGCCGACGATCTCGGCGAGCTGCCCGACCGGCAGCTCACCGGCGTCCCGCAGCGCCATGATGATCCGCACCCGGGTGGCGTCGGCCAGCATCGAGAACACCTCGACCGCCAGCTCGACGTACTCGCTGTCCGGCAGCCGACCGCACCGGCTAGATCGACTATCTGCATTCATACGCAGATAGTTGCACAGTCGGCCGGGTTCGGGCCAGGCTCGCCTCGGTGACGCTGACGACGTGGGCTGACGCTGATCGTCTCGGCCTGATGGAGCCGCACGGAGGTGCCGATCTAGGGAGTCGATCAGCGTCAACGAGGGTGGTCCGCGTCGGGTCGCGGGCGTGGTGCTGAGGTCAGTCCTTCGGCGGTCGGGGGAAGAAGAACGACACGCGCCGCTGGTAGTCCCGGTAGCCCGGCCGGTCGGCCATCCGCTTCTCGGTGCGCTTGGCTCCGGTGGCGTGGATCAGGAACCAGGTCATCGCGGCCGGAGCGGGAAACGTCCAGGCGCCGGGGGCCGATGCGGCCGCGGCGAGGTAGGCGCCGTCCCAGACGACGGAGTCGCCGAAGTAGTTGGGGTGACGCGACCAGCCCCACAGACCGGTGTCGAGGATCTGCGGGACGTCCGAGTCCGGCTTGTCGGACTTCTTCGCTTCCTGCTTGGCGGCCTTGTAGGCGTCCTTCTGCCGGTCGGCGACCGCCTCGATGACGGTGCCGGCGACCATGATCGCGATCCCGGCCGGCGCCAGCCAGCGCCGTGGCCCCTTCGGCAGACTGCTGGCCGCGGCGAGCTGCAGTGGAGCGGAGACCAGCAGCTGGGCCAGACCCTGGGTGACGAACACCTTGGTGACGACCTGCGCGGTCGAGCTGTCCTCAAGGAACTCCGCGTACCGCGGATCCTCCTCGTCGGACTTGCTCACACGTTTGCCCATCAAGGTTGCCAGCCGCGCGGCCCAGGCCGTCGTCACCCCGGCCAGCGCCCACCGACGGCCGGCATCGCCCTGCCCGACCGTCGCCCCGACCAGGGCCACCGCCGCCAGGCCCGGCCCCCAGACCGCGTCGGCGTAGTCCCGCCGTCCCGCCTTGATCGCCGTCACCGCTGTCGCCGCCTGCAGGGCGGTCACCGCCGCCGCCGACACCGCCGCGACCCGGCCGAGGTTCCGCAGATTCACGCTCATGGGCCACCGATGCCCGCGGGGCGGCCCGATGAATCACCCCGACGAAAGGGCTGACGCCGCCGAACGGGTCTCAGCGCAACCGGTTGGCCGGGGCGAAACCGTGCTGGTAGCTGGACTCCTCGGCGCGGATGACGTGGGTGACGGCATTGATGAGGGCCAGGTGCGTGAACGCCTGGGGGAAGTTGCCGAGGTGCCGGCCGGTGACCGGGTCGAGTTCCTCGGCGTACAGGCCCAACGGGGAGGCGTGCGACAGCAACCGTTCGCACAGGGCGCGGGCCCGTTCTACCTCACCGATCTCGACCAGCGCCGAGACCAGCCAGAACGAGCAGATGGTGAAGGTGCCTTCCTCGCCGGCCAGTCCGTCGTCGGTCTCCTCGACCCGGTAGCGCAGGACGAGACCCTCGTGGGTCAGCTCGTCGGCGATGGCCAGGACGGTGGAACGGATCCGGTAGTCGTCCGGCGGCAGGAAGCGCACCAGCGGGGCCAGCAGGAGCGACGCGTCGAGGGCGTCCGAGCCGTAACGCTGCACCAGGGCGCCGCGTTCGTCGACGCCGTGGGCGAGGACGTCGGCGTGGATCTCGTCGGCGATCGCCTGCCACTTGTCGGCGATCGAGGGGGAGTCGTGCAACCGGGCCAGCCGCACCCCCCGGTCGAGCGCGACCCAGCACATGATCTTGGACGCCGTGAAGTGCTGCGGCTCGCCGCGGACCTCCCAGATGCCGCGGTCGGGGGCCCGCCAGTGCGCCGCGGCCTGCTCGACCTGGGCGATGACGATCGGCCAGAGCTCCTCGGGCATCTGCTCCCGGGACCGGGTGTGCAGATAGATCGAGTCCAGCAGTGCACCCCAGACGTCGTGCTGCTGCTGGTTGTAGGCGCCGTTGCCGATGCGCACCGGGCGGGCGTCGTCGTAACCGGTCAGCCAGTCGAGCTCGTGCTCCTCGAGTCGGCGTTCACCGCCGACGCCGTACATGATCTGCAGGTCGTTGGGGTTCTCCTTAGTCACGTCGTGGATGAAGAAGAAGAAGTCGTTGGCCTCGCGGTCGAAACCGAGGGTGTACAGGCCCCAGAGGGCGAACGTGGAGTCGCGGATCCAGGTGTAGCGGTAGTCCCAGTTGCGTTCGCCGTGCGGGGTCTCCGGGAGGGACGTGGTCGCCGCGGCCAGCAGGGCACCGGTCGGTGCGTACGACAGACCTTTGAGGGCCAGGGCCGACGACTGCAGGAACGCGCGCCACGGATGATCGGGAAAAGCGCCCTGCGACAACCACTGTCGCCAGTACTCGCTGGTCCGTTCCATCCACTCGGCCGCCTCGCCCTTGTCGGCCGGCGGGGACAGCGGCGAGAACGTCAGGGCCAGGTAGTGCGAGTCGCCGCGGGTCATCTTGGTGCGGGCCATCGCGGAGCGGCCCTCCACGCCCATCCGCAGCGAGCCGGTCAGGGTGAGCGTCGGCTGGCCGGGCACGGTGCTGGTGACCTGGTCGTAGCCGGACCCGGTGTACTCCCAGGTGCCCCCGGTCTTGGCGTAGTCGAAGACCGGTTCGCACGCCATCTGCAGGTCGACCGTCCCGCTGATGCATTTCATCGTGCGCAGCAGACAATGCGCGGCGTCGTAGTCGGTGGGCGACCGGCGGTGGGTCTTGGACCGTTCGTCGGTGTTGTGCCAGGGCGCGAGGATCAAGGCGTCCCGGACGACGAGCCACCCCGTCGGGGTCTGCCACGTCGTCTCCAGGACCAGGGTGCCGGGCAGGTAGCGGCGGGCGGCCGGGACCGCCACCCCGAACGGCGACACCCGGAACGACCCGCCGGCCCGGTCGAGGATCGCCGAGAACACCGACGGCGAATCCGGTCGAGGGACGCACATCCACTCCACCGCGCCCGACGGGGCGATGAGGCAGTTCGTCTCGCAGTCCGACAGGAACGCGTAATCGGCGATTCCCGGGAAGTTGCTGGACGAGTGGTGCGCGTGCGCGGCCGCGGCCATCGGGTTCGCCCCGTCGTCGGAGATGTCCAGCAGGGGAGCAGCCGCCCCGTTCGACGACGTCAGCGGCGACAGCGAGCTCGCTGCGGTGGACTGGTCCATGGTGCACCCCTGATCCCCGGTTCGGACGGTGTGAGCACAGTGTGGGCCACAGTAGGGCCGTCGCCATCCGCGGGTGGTTTCGACCGTGTGAAGAGCGCTCGATGGGGAAGTCCTGCGCCGGGGGCGGCCACCTGAAGTGATGGAAATCCGCATTCATCCGCATGAGGTGGACGGGGACACCGACCGGGCGGCGCCCGGAGCGCAACGGTTCCGGGGTGCAGCGGACGGTGACCAAACGTGCACGGGATGCTGACATCCGGATATTCCAGCACCGCCGCGGCCCGGTGACCGGTCTACCCAGCGACAGCCCCCCTCGACCTGAATCGGATCAGCGTCGCACCGCAGGATGCGAAAGTCCCCGTGCCGGCGGTCGTGGACGTGCGACGACCCGGCCAGATCGCGGTGGTCCTCGACAGTGCGGCCGCCTACTCGTCTTGCGGGGGGAAAACCATGAAACGACCACCCTGGCTCCGGCGCCTGATGGCCGGGACCGTGACGCTCACGCTGGTCGCCGGGGCGACCGTCGCGCTGCCGGCCATGGCCGCCGCCGCGACGACCGTCCTGTTCCAGCAAAGCTTCCACAACAACACCCCGGACGGCGTCGGGGCCGTCGTCCGGCCGGCCGGGTCCGGCGTGGCGAACACCGCCTGCCTGACCGCGACCGGCGGCAACAGCCCCTCCCTGCCCAGCTGCCCGTCAGGTCAGGGATTTGTCAATAACACCAACGGTGCGGGGGCGCTGTCCCTCACGCCCGCACTGAACGAGAAGACCGGCGGTCTCTTCGCGGCCACCAGCGTGCCCACGTCCCAGGGCCTGGATGTGTCCTTCGATCTGCATCAGTATTCGAATTCCAACGATCCGGCCGACGGGCTGACCTTCGCGCTGTCGGCCGTCGACCCGGCCAACCCGACTGCCCCGCCCAATATCGGGCCGGCCGGGGGTTCTCTCGGATACGCCGCGGCGCCCAACGTGGCCGGTTTGTCGAACGCCTACCTCGGGCTCGGTTTCGACGTCTACGGCTACTACAGCAGCACCACGTTCTTCGGCACCCGCGGATGTGGGTCCACCCCGTTCGCCCGGCCGAACCGGACTCCCTATCAGGTGGTGGTCCGCGGCCCCGGCAACGGCCTGGACGGCTACTGCGCCCTGGACAGCACCGCAACCAGTTACAACGATCCGCGGGTCAACCTGCACGGCACGAGCCGCGCTGGTTCCACCATCCCGGTACGAGTACTGATCAACTCGTCGAAGTCCGCCGTGGTCGCCGCGGGCGGGATCACGGTGCCGGCTGAGTCGTACTACTTCGCGTTCACGCCCATCGGCCAGCCGCAACGGGTTTTGACCAAGGCACTGCCGGTGATGAGCAGCGCCTACGTCGGCGCACCGTCCTGGCTCGACAGTGACGGCCTGCCGAAGCAGTTGGCCTTCGGTTGGGCGGCCGCAACCGGCGGCCAGGTCATGAACCAGGAGGTCGACAACGTCACCGTCGCGTCCCTGACCGCGGCCGTTCCGCGGCTCACGGTCGACCAGAACAGCTACACCCCCGCGACGAATCTGAACCCGGGCGACCCGGTGGGCTACGTGGTGAGGCCGGGCGTCGCTGAAGGGACGAACGATCCCGGTCCGGTGTCGGTGACCATGACGACACCGACCGGCGTGGCCCCGCGCGGCGCGTCAGGCGACGGGTGGAGCTGCGCAGCTCCGAGCGGACGGCAGATCACGTGCACCCGCTCGGGAGGGCCTTTCCCCGCGGGACAGGATCTTCCCCTCATCGCGGTGACCGCCGTTGCCACCGCCTCAGTGGCTGCCACCAGCATCCAGACGGGAACGACCACCACGGTGTCGTCGGACACCGGCCAGGCCGCGATCACCACGACCGCCCCGGCCGGCGCCAACCCGCCCGCCCCCCAGATCAGCCGATTGAGCCCCGATCTCGGTTCGACCGCGGGCGGCATCCCGGTGACCATCAGCGGATCGGATCTCGCGGGAGCTACCTCCATCGCCGTCGGCACGGCCCAGGAGATCGCCGCCGGCACGGCGCCGGTGCTGCTGCCCTGCTCGGTGACCATCACGACCAACTGCTTCACCCTGTCGAATGGGCAGCTGGTGGTCCCGCAATGGCCCGCACACGCCGCCGGGGCCGTGATCGTCTCCGTCGTCGCGCTGGGTCGCTCCGGTTCGAGCAGCTTCTCCTACGTGGCGGTGGCGCCCGGCGCACTATTGATCAGCGAATTCCGGCTGTCCGGCCCGAACGGTGACGACGACGAGTACGTCGAGCTGACGAACGTCAGCGGGACGCGCCTGCCGATCGCCGGGTTGAGCGTTCAGACGAACTCCGGCGCGGGAGACACCTCCGCGCTGCGGACGACGACGCTGCCGATGACGGCCGCGCCGTTGCCCGCGGGTGGGACCTACCTGGTCGCCGGCCCTGCCTACTCGCTGGGGGCCGTCGCAACGGCCGACTACACGTCGACCACTCCGCTGGGGTCGGGCGGTGTCCGGCTCGTCGCCCCCGACGCCCCGACAGCCGTCGTGGACGCGGTGGGACCGTCCGGTATCGCCGGCTTCACCGAGGGGACCGGTCTGCCCGCGTTCTCGGTTTCTCCGTCCGATCAGTACGGGTGGGTCCGGACGCGGCAGACGGGTGCCTTCAAGGCCACCGACGACAACGCGGCCGACTTCGCGCTCGTGTCGACGACGGGGGGTGCGGTGGGCGGAGTCCAGTCGATGCTGGGTTCGCCATCGCCGTCGGGCCTCACGACCCCGGCGGACCGTTCCGCACAGCTCCCGTCGACGCTGCTCGACCCGACGAAGCCGGCGAGCGCCGCTCCGAACCGCGTCGTGACCAAGGGGGCGGGCAGTACCCGGATCGAGACCCGACGCGTCGTCACCAACAACACCGGCCAGACGATCACTGCGTTGCAGTTGCGGTTGATCGACATCACCGAGGCGAACGGCCTGACGCCGCTGCCCTCGGTCATCCCCTCGGGGGCGTCCCTGGCCCAGCTGAAGGCGGTCACGCCCCCATTGCCGACCGTCCAGATCGATGGTCGGACGGTCTCGAATCTGGCGCCGGCCAGTCCGTCCGTCCCGGGGGTCGGCGGGGGACTGAACTCCACCTTGCTCGTGCCGCTGGAGGGAACTCTGGCCCCCGGTCAGTCGGTCACGGTGGCCGTCACGATGGATGCCACAGGGAGCGGCAAGTTCTTCTACCGGTACTCGACGGAAGCGCTGCTGGGCAGCTGACGCGGCTGCCACACGGGCCGACGGCCGGGTCACTTCTCGAAGTGACCCGGCCGTTCGCCGTTTCAGCGGAGCCTCGACGGTGATGGCGGTATCAGCCGTCGTCCAGCTCAGCCGCGGTATCCCCGTCACTCCAAGGAGTGCGAATGGCTGCACGCCATGCGAACGGTCTCAGGTGCGCTCGTTGGGGCGAGAGACGCGCACGGCACAGCTCCATCGCCCAGCACGCTGTCACGCTCCACTCACCGTATTCCCACGTTCCGGTAGAGCGGTATATGTATTGGTCACGCAGGGCGGGGGCGGGAGCGTGGGGTGGCCGGCGGCCCGGTCCGGCGGGCGGTGGGCCACCTCTATCTTCCGGTCAGCACCGGGCGCGCTGTGTGACGTCCCGGTGGGTTGCGACGGCCGGGGGAACCGGTCGTTCCGTCACTGACCGGGGGAGCCCATGAAACGTCCGCCCTGGTTCCGGCGAGCACTCGTTGGAACAGTCACCTGCGCCCTGGTCGGGGGAATGGCCATCGGCTTTCCCGCCGCTGCCCTGGCCGCGCCGAACAGCACGCTGCTGTTCGACCAGACCTTCCGGAACAACACCGCCGACGGGACGGGGGCCGTGGTGAAGCCGGCGCCGAGCGGGTCCGGTCAGCAGAATGTCGCCTGCCTGACCGCTTCCGGCGGGACCACGGGCGAGCTACAGAGTTGTGCGAACGCCAGTGACGCCAACGGTTCCGGAACGCTGTCGCTGACCTCAGCGCAGTACAACCAGGTCGGCGGGGTGTTCGCGGCGACCAGCGTCCCGACGGCTCAGGGTCTGGACGTGCAGTTCACGATGCATCAGTGGTCGCCGGGCAACACCAACCCGGCCGACGGCATCGCGTTCGCCCTGTCGGCGGTGGATCCGGCGGACCCGACGTCCCCCCCGAACATCGGGCCCAAGGGCGGGGCGCTGGGCTACTCGTCGGCTTCCGGAGCCGAGGGCGACGACGGTTTGGCGCACGGCTACCTCGGTATCGGCTTCGACACCTTCGGTAACTTCAGCAACACCGCGTACCAGGGCCTGAACTGCCCGACCAGCCAGTACGCCCGACCGGGCCTCACCAAGAACCAGGTCGTGGTCCGTGGGCCGGGGCAGCGGCAGGCCGGGTACTGCGCGATCAACAGCACCGCGACGAACTACGACGCACCAGCCGTTGCGATGCACGGTGACACCCGGGCGGGCTCGTCCGTCCCGGTGCAGGTCATCATCAACTCGAGCCCGTCGTCGGCCACCACCCGTAACGACCTGTCGATTGCCGCCAACTCCTACCTGGTGCGCTGGACGCCGATCGGCTCGTCCCAGGCTCAGGAACTCGGGGGCCCGCTGCCGGCGATGGACAGCAGCTACGTCGATTCGCCGTCCTGGCTGGACGACACCGGGCTGCCCAAGCAGCTGGCGTTCGGTTGGGTCGGGTCGACCGGTTCGCTGATCGACAACCACGAGATCACCAATGTGACCGTCAGCAGCCTCGTGGCCGAGGTCCCGGTCCTGAACGTCAGCGCCACCAGCTACGTACCGGGACCGAATCTGGTGGCGGGCGACCCGGTCGGCTACGTCATCACACCGGGCGTCAACCCCGGCGCGAACGAGCCGGGGCCGGTCACGGTCACCGTCACCACGCCGACCGGGGTCAAGCCCCTCGGTGGGTCGGGTAACGGGTGGGTCTGTGAGCCGCCGGCGGGTCAGCAGCTGACCTGCACCAAGTCGGGCGGCCCGTTCCCGGCTGGAGCTGCTCTCCCGCCGTTCACCGTCACCGCCGTCGCGACCGGCCCCATCACCGCGGACGACGTCGAGAACACCGTGACCACTGCGTCTTCCGATGGCAGCCAGCCCGGTTACAGCGATGAGGCTCCCAACGACACCAACCCGCCGACGCCGGGCAACCTCAGCATCGGTCCTGAAATGGGCGACGTGTCGGGTGGATATCCGGTCACGATCTCAGGTGACAACCTGGCTGGTACCACGGC
Organism: Nakamurella flava; assembly: GCF_005298075.1. Classification (NCBI taxonomy): domain Bacteria; kingdom Bacillati; phylum Actinomycetota; class Actinomycetes; order Nakamurellales; family Nakamurellaceae; genus Nakamurella; species Nakamurella flava. The sequence continues at coordinate 77,518 of NZ_SZZH01000005.1, read as the reverse complement.
CGTTCTGGTGGGAACGCAGGATGAGTTGAACAGCGGTACCGGCACGCTGGTACCGCCCTGCGCGAGCGGCGTTCCGCAGCCGTGCTTCAACAACTTCGGCGGCTCGCTGGTCGTGGAGCAATGGCCCGGGCACGGCGTTGGCCCGGTCAAGGTGCGAGTCGTCGCGCGCGGCACCGCAGCACAGTTGGACTTCACCTACTACGAGTACTCCCCCGGCTCGTTGGCGATCACGGAGTTGCGGTTCTCCGGCCCGGCTGGTCCGGGTGATGAGTATGTGGAACTGACCAACACCACGAGTGGTCCCCTGCCCATCGCCGGGGCGGTCGTGCTGGCGGCCAACGGTCTGGGGGTCGGGATCCCGGACGTCAGCCCGCTGCCAGCCGGCGGCTCCTACCTGGTCGCCGGCCCGACGTACTCGCTCGGGTCGGTCGCGCCCGCCGATGTGGTGGCCAGCGGCGAACTGGGGGACACCGGTGTGCAGGTGCTCTCTCCGCGCGTCAATGGCGCGCGGGTCGTCACCGATGCTGTCGGTCCGGCATCGTCGGCATCCGGTTTCCACCGGGGTACCCCGTTGGCGACGGTCGCCAACACCGTGACCGATCAGTATGGGTGGGTGCGGACGCAGCAGACGGGTGCGTTCAAGCAGACCGATGACAATGCGGCTGATTTTGCGTTGGTGTCGACGACGGGTGGTGTGGTTGGTGGGGTGCAGTCGATGTTGGGTTCGCCGTCGCCGACGTCGTTGACGACTCCGTGGAATCGGTCGACGTCGATCACGTCGACGTTGGTGGATCCGAGCAAGTCGGCGAATGTGGCGCCGAATCGGGTGGTGACCAAGGCGCAGCAGGGTCAGCCGGGTGGGCGGATCGAGTCGCGTCGGGTGGTCACGAACAACACGGGGAAGTCGGTGACGGCGTTGCAGTTGCGGTTGATCGATGTGACGGAGGCCAATGGGTTGACGCCGTTGCCGTCGGTGATTCCGTCGGGTCGGCCGTTGGCGCTGTTGAAGGCGGTGCGGCCGGCGCAGCCGACGGTCACGGTGAACGGCACGGTGGTGTCGAATCTGTCGCCGGCGGCTCCGACCATCCCGGCCAATGGCGGCGGGTTGAACTCGACGTTCGTGGTGCCGTTGGAGAGTGCGTTGGCGCCGGGGGCGTCGGTGTCGGTGGCGTTGACATTCGATGCTTCGACCAGTGGTTCGTTCTTCTTCCGGTATTCGACGGAGGCGTTGCTGGGCGGTTGATCGCGGGTGGCGACCGTCAGCGGCCGGGTTCCCCTCGCGGGGACCCGGCCGTTTCCGTTCTGTCAGTTCACCCCGGTCAGCACATCCCAGCTGACCCAGAAAGCACCGGGCCGGTCGACGGAGAAGGTGATCGCCACCGCCTGCCGTTGCCCGGAGAACAAGGTGTTCTGGTAGGTCCCGAGCGGCAGTACTGCGAACAGACCACCGGTGCCGCCGCCGGCTGGTGCGAGATTGCTGACCGTCACCGGCGACCCGTTGGCCAGTCGGACCGACGACGAACGGGTCGACGGGGTCGCAACGGTCAGCTCGGCTCGTCGGTCGGCGGGGACCAGGGAAAAGGGTGACCCGCCGCCATTCCGGATGCTCATCGTCGAGATGCGCAGCGCCAGGCCGGGGGCGGCCGGCGCGGTGCCGGGATTGCTGATCCATCGACGGATGGTCAGGAAGCGCTGGCCGTCGACGGTGGTGATCTCGCGGTTCGGTGCGGCCGACGCCGGAACCGTCGGGTCGAGCAACAGGGAGGTGACCGTCGTCGATCGGGTCGCGGTCACGGCGACGGGAGTGACGGTGCCGCGGACGGCCGCTCGACCTCCGACGGCGCCACCGTCCGCGGAGATGAGCTGGAAGTCGGAGGAGTTGTTGCCCGTCGAGACCGGTCCGGCGGGAGTGCGGCTGCGCATCCACGCGAAATCGACCGCGGGCTCACCGGTCAGCGCAGGCAGCCCGCGACCGGTGTGCAGGCCGGCTTGCGGTCCGACGGCGTCCGACACCGTGCCGGAGCCATCAGGGAAGCGGATGCGCAGGCCATCAGTGCCGAGCCCGTCCTGCGCCACCTTCGTCGCCGCGGTGGCTCCGGACCACGTCGGTCCGACGATCAGAAGATGACCGGACGGGGCCAGGACTGGTGCGTCGTCGGCCAGGGTGACGGTTGCCCCCGCGCCGGTCTCCACGTCCAGGCCCGCGGTCGGGATCGGAGTCGGGCTGACGTTCGTGATGTCGACGAACTCATCGCCCGGTCCGGCCGGGCCGGATTGGCGCATCGAGGTGATCAGCAGATCCCCGGCCACCACCGGCCCAGCGACCTTGACCGAGGTGGTCGCGGACTGGGTGGTGCCGGCTGCATCGGTGACGCCGATGGTGACCGAACTGGTGCCGATCGCCTGCGGGCGGCCGGTGATGGCGCCGGTGTCGGGGTCCAGGCCGAGGCCGGCGGGCAGGCCGCCCCCGACGACGGCGAAACGGTACGGCGCGGTACCGAGGGTGACGTCCGTGCGGCCGTGGTAGTCCCAACCGACCCGGCCGAGGGGAGTGGCCAGGCTGACGACCAGCGGTGACACCACCAGCACCGCTGCGGACGGGTCCGAGGGCAACCCCTGGCCGATCGCGTTCCGGGCGGCGACCGTGAAGGTGTAGCTGGTGCCCGGCGTCAGACCGGTGAGCAGCGCCGAACGAGCATCCCCACCCGTGGTGACGGCCGGTGCGGAGCCGGCGGCCGTCTGCGGCGTCACCACGTAGCCGGAAATGTCCCGCCGACCGTCGGACGACGGGGCCTGCCATCGGACGGTCACCCCTGTCTTGTCCGACGACGCCTGGACGTCGGTGGGCCGACCCGGTAACCAGGGGACCTCGATGTAGTCCGTGAACCCGGTCGGGCCGACCCCGCCGTTGATCCCCGGCTGGACGAGGACCCGGTAGTCACCCGCCGGCAACGCGACGAAGGTGATCGTCCGATCCCGCCCGCTGGGAAAGCGCACGGTCTCGGCGTAGCCGGTTCCCACCACCGAGACGGTGTAGCCGCTGACTTCGGAGCCGTCCGGAAACAGCGAGGCGGTCCAGGTCGCCGTCAGCTGGCCGGGCGCGGGTGTGGCCGTCACCAGGGGCAGTGACGACGTCTCCGCCGCGCCGGCCGATGGAGGCAAGACGAGCAGAGTGACCAGCACCGTGACCAGCGTCAGCAGGCGGACCTGCTTCCGCCCGGCCCGCCGGCGGCTGTACGCGCGTGGCCGGAGAGGTCGGCCGCCGGGCTCTCTTCCGTCGGCGCCCCGGGGTGTCATCGACCGATCAACTCGAATTGCTCCCACAGACCGATGGAAGTGCGGTTGGCGATGAGCGGCTGCGACCCCCCGGCCTCGGCGGTCACGAAGCGACCGTTGATCGTCGACCGGAGACTGATCGTGCCGTCGGCGTTGGGGATGAACAGGAACTGTTCCCAGTCGCTGGCCGTCGGGCGGTTCGCGATGAGGGGCTTGCTCCCCGCGTTGTCGGCGGACGTGAACCCGTTGACGACCGACCGCAGGGCGACACGGCCGTTGCCCAGGTCGTACATCTGGAACTGCTCCCAGGAGCCGATGGCCGGTCGGTTCGCGATGAGGGGCTGGGTTCCCGCGGCCTCGGCGGTGACGAGCTGGTTGTTGGCCTTGGCCCGCAGGCTCAGGGTGAGCGGCTCACCGCAGGAGGCCGACGTCGGGCCGCCGCCGGGGTACCAGGGCAGATCGATGGCCGGGGCACTCGAGTTGTTGTTGACGTACTGGACGGCCAGGTTCTGCCACTGCCCGTAGTACTGGGGCTGGCCGCTCTGCTGGACGGATTCCGCCGCGGCGGCCAGGTCCATCGTCTGCCAGTTGGGCACGTCCAGCAGCCCGCTGTTCGGGGCGGCGCTGCGGCTGCCGCCGAAGAACGCCATGGCTTCCCACCGCGGATCGAGCAGGCGCCGGACGACGCCGATCGGGTCGGTGCGACCGTTGCTGGCCCCGTAGTTGCCCCAGCCGTAGGCGGGGCGCTGCTGGAAGAGACCGATGGAATCGGCGTTGTAGGCGCCGTCCCGCGAGCCGAACCGGTCGTGCGGGAAGTACAACGACTGCTTCGCGACGGCCTGGTAGTAGGCCCGGCCCGGCCACGGATACGACGAGCGGTAGGGACTCGTGCCGTCGTTGGCGAGGTTGCGGATGCTCGACTCCTGCAGCATCACCATCACGGCAATGACCTGACCGCGGTAGGGCACCCCCATCGACTTGGCGACGCCGATCATCGTGCGGACGGCGGCGGTGCCGGACGACTGGGTCGGGTTGGCGGGATCCGGGCAGGCCGCCGCGGCCATCAGGGATCCCGCGGCCGCCGGACCGGCGGTCGCCGGGCCCGCGACGGTCACCGAGCCGGTGACGGCGACGAGCGCGGTCAGCAGCGCCGCCGCCCAGCGGGGTCCACGCCGACCGCCGGCTCGCCGCGAGGGGCGCGCCGGACGGTGGGCAGACAGGGTGGTGACGTCCATGGGTGCCGCCTTCGCCGCTCGGGTGCACGCGCCGGTCACAGGGCCGCGGCGGCCGTCGAACCGACGATCCATCACCTACAGCAACAATTCAGACACGTGACGTAATCAATGGGCTGACTGTAGGTCGGCCGACAAGACGAGGTCGACTCCCTGGGGGCGTGATGCGGTGGTCCCGATAGCGGTCTCGGCCCCCGGGTCCGATGACCACTCTCCGTGACGGGTCGCTGAGTCGGGCCACTTTCCCCCGAAAGTTGCTGTCGCGAACCGGGGACCGCCAAATACCATCTGACCGGGGGAAATACGGATCACGCCGGTGCTGCGCCGCTACTGCGCGCGTGTGTCAGGCCTGACCGATGTCACGGGGGGTACAGGATGCGCGAGCAGCTGATCACGGGTCCGAACGACGGCGGACCGGACGTCGACGCGGTGGGGGTGGCCCACGGACTCCGCATCGAGGGGCTGGACGCCGCCGACAACCTGCCGCGACTCCCGGCCGGTCAAGCGGCCGACCTGCCCGTCGTCCGGGTGGAACGCACCACGTCGCCCTGCCCGACCGAACGCCGGGTCGGCGCCCACGGATGCGGCGGGGACGTCGTCGTCCGCGAGTTCTCCGGTGACCGGGTTCTCGTCCTGGATCGTCTCGCGGGAACGGCCACCTTCCACGGCCCGGCCACCGCGCCCGACGTCTTCGTCCACCCGGGCCTGCTGATGGTCAGCGCCCAGTTCAACCACTGGGCCGGGCGGGAGACCTTCCAGGCCGGCGCCTTCACCGTCGGCGGTCGGGCGTACCTGATCGCCGGACCGTCCGATGCGGGTAAGAGTGTGCTGCTGACGGCGCTCGCCGCGGCCGGCGCGACGGTGCTGACCGACGGCGGGGCGGTCACCGACGGCCGTTCGGTGTTCAGCGGACCGCGGACGCTCGACCTGTCCGAACCGGTACCGATGCACGTCGTGGGCCTGCCGATGCAACCGGCGAACGGCCAGACGCGCTGCCGGTTCCCTCTCGGGCCGGCGCCCCTGCGGCGCCCGCTGGCCGGCGTGTTCTTCCTCCGCTGGGGCGGCCCGGTGCGGGCCGAACCGGTGAGCGACGCCGGCCGCGCCGGGCGGCTGGCCGCACAGCGCACGCTGCGGGTGCTCCTCGCCGATCCCGGCATCATGACGGCGATCGCAGCGCTGCCGGCCTGGAACGTGCACCGGGCCCGCGAGTGGTCGAGCCTGGACGAGACGGTCGACCTCGTGCTCGGGCTGGCCCGGTCGACCGGCGACGGCACCGCTTCGCTCCCGGCGCAGCAGACCGCCGCACCCGCGCAGATGATCCCTGCGGTCGCCTGACCGGGTCGCACCGCCACTCGTCCGTCACCACGAACGGACCGCGTCGATCCGCAACTGCGGAACCGGCGCGTCCGGGGGCACCGGACCGGCGGCCGACTCCGGGAAGTCGAACACGGCGACCATGATCTGCAAGGGGTAGGTCGGCGGGGCCGGACAGCGGCGGACGACGACCTCGTCGACCCGGAACACGGCCTCGTGGTCGTCCCAGTCGACGGAGTAGGTGTGGGGTTCGCCGACGTCGAGGGGGAGCCGTGGGGCGGCGAAATCGTCCTGTAGCCGGGGATCACGGATGGCCTTGACGCCGATGCCCACCTCGGCGGACGGCCCGTCGGGGCCGTCGCGGAGAGCGGAACCGAACACCTCGACGACACACAGTTCGCCGCAGTCGGTGGGCTGTTCCTGGAAGCCGCACAGCCACAACGCGGCCATCGACGTGGGACCCAGGCTCATCGAGCACGTGACCTCCAGGTGGCCGCCAGTCTGCAGGTGCCCGCGGAAGGGGGGCTGGGCCTCGCGGACGCGCTGCCCGGGGAAGACCTCCTGCTGCCCGTCCGTGCTGCCGACCGGCCCCGAACGGCAGGCGCTCTGCAGGCCCGAGACCCGCAGCGGCGGCCGGTGGTCGTCCGGCAGCCAGACCGGGTGGTCGACGGGTAGTTCGAGGACCAGGCCGGAGCCGGTCAGGCGGTAGGCGGCGGCCGTCTGCCCCCGGGAACTCCACATGGGCAGGTAGTGCGGCAGCCAGACGGCCGGATCCAGCGCGGTTCCTTCGAAGCGGTCCTCCCACATGCCCGGAACGGTAGGGGTCGTCACCGACAGCGGGTTGCGGTTGCCCGCCCGGCGCCGGGCCCGTCCTGCGGCGCGTGCGAATCACCCGTTCGATGGCGCGGAACGGGAACATCGTGACCGGGTCTGCGGTTGGACCGATCAGTAAAGTTGAGTCGAGTCAGCTCAGGTCGTTTGACAAGTCCCCGAGGCGGGGGCAACCTGAGTCGAGGGGACTCAGCCACGCGCCACCAACAGACCTGAATTCACTGATGGTCCGAGCCGACCGGCTCGGACACCTCGCAACAGGAGGAACCTGCATGTCCCGTGCCGTCGGTATCGATCTCGGTACCACCAACTCGGTCGTCTCCGTCCTGGAGGGCGGCGAGCCGACCGTCATCGCCAACGCCGAGGGTGCCCGGACGACGCCGTCGATCGTGGCCTTCGCCAAGAACGGCGAGGTCCTGGTCGGTGAGGTCGCCAAGCGGCAGGCCGTCACCAACGTCGACCGGACCATCCGCTCGGTCAAGCGCCACATGGGCACCAACTGGACCGTCGCCATCGACGGCAAGAACTACACCGCGCAGGAGATCAGCGCCCGCGTACTGGGCAAGCTGAAGCGCGACGCCGAGTCGTACCTGGGCGAGCCCGTCACCGACGCCGTCATCACCGTGCCGGCGTACTTCAACGACTCGCAGCGCCAGGCCACCAAGGAGGCCGGTGAGGTCGCCGGTCTGAACGTGCTGCGCATCGTCAACGAGCCGACCGCCGCGGCCCTGGCCTACGGCCTGGACAAGGGCGACAAGGAGCAGACCATCCTGGTCTTCGACCTCGGTGGCGGCACCTTCGACGTGTCCCTGCTGGAGATCGGCGACGGGGTCGTCGAGGTCAAGGCGACCGCCGGTGACAACAAGCTCGGTGGCGACGACTGGGACGAGCGCGTCGTCAAGTACCTGGTCGACAAGTTCAAGCTGGCCAACGGCATCGACCTGACCAAGGACAAGATGGCCATGCAGCGGATCCGTGAGGCCGCTGAGAAGGCCAAGATCGAGCTGTCGTCCTCCCAGCAGACGTCGATCAACCTGCCGTACATCACGGTCGACGCCGAGAAGAACCCACTCTTCCTCGACGAGTCGCTGTCCCGCGCCGAATTCCAGAAGATCACCTCCGATCTGCTGGACCGCACCCGCACCCCGTTCCACCAGGTCATCAAGGACGCCGGCATCAAGGTCGGCGACATCGACCACGTCGTGCTCGTCGGTGGTTCCACCCGCATGCCCGCGGTGACCGACCTGGTCAAGGAGCTGACCGGCGGCAAGGAGCCCAACAAGGGCGTCAACCCTGACGAAGTGGTGGCGGTCGGAGCGGCGCTCCAGGCCGGCGTGCTGCGCGGCGAGGTCAAGGACGTCCTGCTGCTCGACGTCACCCCGCTCTCCCTGGGCATCGAGACCAAGGGCGGCATCATGACCAAGCTGATCGAGCGCAACACCACCATCCCGACGAAGCGTTCCGAGATCTTCACGACGGCCGAGGACAACCAGCCGTCCGTGCAGATCCAGGTCTTCCAGGGTGAGCGCGAGATCGCCGCGTACAACAAGAAGCTCGGCATGTTCGAGCTGACCGGGCTGCCGCCGGCCCCGCGCAACGTGCCGCAGATCGAGGTCACCTTCGACATCGACGCCAACGGCATCGTGCACGTGTCCGCCAAGGACATGGGCACCGGCAAGTCGCAGTCGATGACCATCACCGGCGGCTCCGCGCTGCCCAAGGACGACATCGACCGGATGATGCGCGAGGCCGAGGCGCACGCCGAGGAGGACAAGGCCCGCCGCGAGGAGGCCGAGGTCCGCAACCAGGCCGAAGCGCTCGTCTACCAGACCGAGAAGTTCGTCAAGGACAACGAGGACAAGCTCCCCGAGGAGCCGAAGGAGCGCGTCAACGCCGCCATCGCGCGGACGACCGAGGCGCTCAAGGGCACCGACGTCGCCGCCATCAAGTCGGCGGTCGAGGAGCTGGCCAACGAGTCCCAGCAGCTGGGTTCGGCGCTGTACGCGCAGAACCAGGCCGACGCGCAGTCCGGCGCGGCCGGCGGCGCGGACGCCCCCGGCGGCACCACCGGTGCCGGCTCGCCCGACGAGGAGATCGTCGACGCCGAGATCGTGGACGAGGGCGACAAGAAGTGAGCGATCCCGGCCGACCTGACGAGCAGGAGCCGGTGATCCGCGACCGTCGACGCATCGACCCGCAGACGGGTCTGCCGCGCGAGACCGGTGCCACCGCACCGGGTTCGCCGGCGGGCCCGGCGGGCGATGCGCCCATCGGTCCGGAGTCCGGCAACAACCCGTTCCCGGGTGGGCGGCACGCCGCCGACGATCCCGGGGACCCGAACAACGCCGCGCAGCCCCTCAACGTCGACGCCGGCATCGCGGGCGCCGAGCTGGAGCTGGCCAAGCAGGAGGCGGCCGAACGGACCGCCGACCTGCAGCGGGTCACCGCCGAGTACGCCAACTACCGGCGGCGGGTCGACCGCGACCGCGAGCAGGTCGTGACGTCGGCCAAGGGCACCGTCGTGACCGAGCTGCTGCCCGTGCTCGACGATCTCGACCGGGCCCGGGCCCACGGCGACCTCACCGGGTCGTTCGGCACGGTGGCGGACAAGTTCGTCGCCGCGCTGCGCAAGCTCGGCCTGGAGCCGGTCGGCGCCGAGGGCGAGGCCTTCGACCCGGCTCGGCACGAGGCCGTGCAGTTCGGGACGTCCGCGGACGTCACCGAGCCGACGGTCACGTCCGTGTTCCGCAGCGGATACACGTTGGGCGACAAGCTGTTGCGGCCCGCCGTGGTCGTCGTCACCGGACCCGAACACGGGTCCTCGGGCGACACCACAGCTGATTCCACAGATGCCGCCGGTTCGTGACATCAGCGGGGCGGCCGGGGACATCCCGGCCGCCCCGCTTTCTTCAGACTTCAGAACGGAAGGGGGTTCCGAGTGAGCGCCAAGGACTATTACGAGAAGGATTTCTACTCCGAGCTGGGGGTGCCGAAGACCGCGTCCGCGGCCGAGATCAAGAAGGCCTACCGCAAGCTCGCCCGGGACCTGCACCCCGACAAGAACCCCGGCAACACCCAGGCCGAGGAGAAGTTCAAGGCCGTCTCCGAGGCCTACGACGTGCTGTCGGACGACGCCAAGCGCAAGGAGTACGACGAGGCGCGAGATCTGCTGGCCTCCGGCGCGTTTCGAGGTTTCGGGGGCGGCGCCGGACCCGGCGGCGGGGGGAACCCGTTCGGCGGCGGCGCCGGTGGGATCAACCTCGACGACCTGCTGCGCAACGCCGGCGGTGGCGCCGGAGGCGGTGGCGCGGGGGGCTTCTCCGACATCTTCTCTGGCCTGTTCAACCGCGGCGGCGGGGCCGGCGGGGCGACCGGGAACCCCCGAGCCAGCCGGGCCCGCAAGGGATCGGACCTCGAGACCGAGGTGCGCATCTCGTTCACCGACGCGGTCAACGGGGTGTCGGTACCGCTCAACCTCACCGAGCGGGGCACCTGCCCGACCTGTCACGGGGTCGGGGCCAAGCCGGGCACGTCGCCCCGCACCTGCCCCATCTGTCAGGGCACGGGCCTGACCACCCGCAACCAGGGGTCGTTCGCGTTCTCCGAACCGTGCGCCAACTGCCACGGCACCGGGTCGATCATCGACGACCCGTGCCCGACCTGCCACGGCGAACGGACGGTGCTGACCACCCGTCGGTTGACCACCCGCATCCCCGCGGGAGTGTCCGACGGGCAACGGATCCGGCTCGCCGGCAAGGGCGAGCCCGGTCCCGGCGGCGGTCCGGCCGGTGACCTCTACGTCGTCGTGCACGTCACCGCGCACGACCTGTTCGGCCGCTCCGGGGACAACCTGACCCTGACCGTCCCGGTCACCTTCCCGGAGCTGGCGCTGGGCACGGACCTGCAGGTCCCGACCCTGTCCGGGTCGGTGCGCCTGCGGGTCCCGGCCGGTACGGCGTCCGGCCGCAAGTTCCGGGTCAAGGGCGCCGGCGTCACCCGCAAGGCGACCACCGGCGACCTGATCGTCACGGTGGAAGTGCAGGTGCCGCAGCGCCTGTCGGCCGAGGCGAAGAAGGCGCTCGAGGAGTTCGCGGCGGCGTCCACCGCGGATCCGCGGCCCGGCATCACCGCGGCGCTGGCCGACCGGGGCTCCGGCGGTGCGTCGTGAGCGGCCCGATGTCCGGTGAACCCCGTCGTCCCCGCACCACCGGCGACGGCGGGGCCGCCGGACCCGCCGATCGGTCGGGGCAGCCGGCCGGCCCCGGGCGAGGCCCGGGTTTCGAGATGGACGCACCGTTGTTCGTCATCTCGGTCGCGGCCCAGCTGGCCGGTCTGCACGCGCAGACGCTGCGGTCCTACGACCGGGAAGGGCTCGTGTCGCCCGGCCGTACGCCCGGCGGTGGGCGTCGATACTCGCACCGGGACATCGAGCTGCTCCGTGAGGTGCAGAAGCTGTCGCAGGACGAAGGTGTGAACCGGGCCGGCATCCGCCGCATCATCGAGCTCGAATCGCAGGTCGACGCGTTGCGCAGTCGGCTCGGCGAGATGGAGGACGAGATCGCTGAGCTGCGGGCCGAGCTCATGCAGTCCCGGATGGACGCCGCCAACGCGGCCGCCAACGCCATCGCCGGGATGCGCCGGGACGTCGTGCCCTGGCAGCAGAGCGGGACGTCGCTCGTCGCCTGGCGCCGGCCGCCCCGTCGCTGAGCCGTTCCCGTCCGCGACTTGGTCAAGAAGGCCGCAAAAATGTCGCGGAAGCGGCGTGTTCCGCCCAGTCGCGTGGAGGTGGCCGAGGATTCGGGGTCGGCGGCGCTGCCGGCCCCGTCAGGTAGATGTGTCGAACGATCAGGCGACGTCCGAGTCCACGGATCCGCGGTGGGTCAACACGTCGAACGTGTCGTACTCCGCCATCGACGACGTGTCGTTGTCCCACAGCACCCGGGCCCGCGGCGTCCGCCCGTAGTTCCCCCCGTAACCGGGGTGGATGACGTTGACGACCAGACCCGTCAGACCCACCGTGACGCAGACGTCATCGACCAGGGAACGGACGGTGTCACCCACCCGCAGTGGCCGCGGTCGTCGGCCGGGGGTCGGGGCGGGGACGCTGGGGTGGGGGATACCGGCCTGCGGGCCGGTACCGCCGGAGGTCGCCCGGTCCGCGTCCGTGACGGGGCGGGCGGTGCGATGGACAGCCAGCGCCGGTAGTCCCGTGGCATTCGACAATGCGGTGTCGTCATTCATGAGTGCGCCCTTTCTCGATCTCCTTCGCGGGGCCTTGACCGGTTCAGATTGCGTGGTCCCCGCTTCGATGGAAGGACGCCGGTGTTTCGGGTCCGTGAATCGCTGGTCGCTTTCGTCACAGTGCCCGCTTTCGAGTGACGCGCACCACCGATTGTTCGCCGCATTCGCAGAATGCGAATGGCGTCGACGCGTCTTCCGTCTTTCGGGTGGGTCAGCGATCCGGTGCCGGGCCGGGCTGGCAGCGCGGACACCACCACGTCCGCCGACGTTCCGGATCACCGGGGACCTCGGCGACCACCTCGATCGTGGTGCCACAGCGCCGACACGGCTCCTGGGCCCGACCACTGACCCAGTGCTGCTCGCCGCGGCGGGTCGACCCGGTGGTGACCTGATGCGCCCCCGGAGTGAGCGCCGAATGCCGCAGGGCCCGAGCGGCCAGGGTGACCGTCCGCGGCAGATCGACGTCACGCATCGGCGTCCACGGGCTGTAGCCGCGCAGGAACGCCAGCTCGTTCACCCACAGATTGCCCAGGCCGGCCAGGTTCCGCTGGTCGAGCAGAGCGGCGACCAGCGGGCGGTCCGGATCCGACGCGAGCCGGCGGATCGCCTCGGCCGCGTCCCAGTCGCTCCGCAGCGGGTCGGGTCCCAGGTGGCCGACGATCGACGCCTCGTCGTCGGTGCGGACCAGTTCGACCACCGGCAGTTTCAGCCCATAGGCGGTCGGCCCCGGCGCACCGTCCTCCTCCGTCACCGCCAGCAGGACCCGGACGTCCGGCATCAGGTCCCGGGGCAGGCGTTTCCCGGCCCGCACGACGCTCCAGCTGCCGTCCATCCGCAGGTGGGTGTGCAGCGTCAGGTCACCGGACAACCGGGTCAACAGGTGCTTGCCCCACGTGGCGTGCTCGAGGATGACCCGCCCGGACAGGTCGGCGGTCGCGTGCCGAGGCACGCGCAGGTCCCCGCGGCTGATCCGGCGGCCCAGCAGCGACCGGTCCAGCCGCCGGGCCAGCAGATACACGCTGTCGCCTTCAGGCACGACAGCTCAGTGCCCCGCCGAACGGGGCCTCCAACACCCCTGGGCCCACGCTGATGAACGTCGCTGACGCTGCCCCAGTGAGCTGACGACTTGGTCAGCGTGGACCCACTGCGTCGGCGTGGACCGCCGCCCAGGCCGCGGCCGGCACCCGGAACCGCTTGTGCCGGGAGGTCATGCCGCCGACCAACTCCACCTCACCCCGCCGCACGCCCAGGTGCGCGGCCAGCAGTTCGCCGGCCGCAGCGGTGGCCTTGCCGTCGACAGCCCGTTCGCGGACGATCAGCGTCAGCGCCCCGGACTCCGGGTCGACCTCGACGAGCGGGCCCTTCCGGCTGCCCGGGGTCACCTTCACGGTGACGGTCGCCCAGGCGGCGGGGTCGGCGGCCATCAAGCGAGCGTCGCGGCGACGGCGGCCTCGACGTGCAGGCGGGTGGTCGGGAACACCGGGAGGTCGCAGTCGTCCGCCCCGATCAGCAGCTCGATCTCGGTGCAGCCGAGGATCACGCCCTCCGCCCCCGCGGCGGCCAACCGTCCGATGACGTCCTGGAACCGCCGGCGCGACGCCGGGGCGATCACCCCGCGGCAGAGCTCGTCGTAGATGACCCGGTGCACCTCGGCGCGGTCGTCGTCGTCCGGTACCAGGACGGTCAGCCCGTGTCCGGCCAGCCGGTCCCGGTAGAACGCCTGCTCCATCGTGAACGCCGTGCCGAGCAGCCCGACCGTGGACAGCCCGGCGGCGTGCACCGCAGCCGCGGTGCAGTCGGCCAGGTGCAGCAGGGGGATGTCGACGGCCGTCTCGATGGCGTCGGCGACCTTGTGCATGGTGTTCGTGCACAGCACCAGGAAATCGGCGCCCGCCGCCTGCAGTCCGCGCGCCACCTCGGCCAGGACCTGACCCGCGGTCGCCCAGTCACCGGCCACCTGCAGGGCCTCGATCTCGGCGAAATCGACGGACGACAGGATGCAACGGGCCGAATGCAGACCGCCGAGCTCGCGGGCGACGGCCTGGTTGATGAGCGAGTAGTACAGCCCGCTGGACTCCCAGCTCATCCCGCCGATGAGACCGACTACGCGTTGACCGCCCACGGGGCGAGCGTAGTCGCGGTCCGCTGTTTCACCGCCGACGCAGCAGCGCTCGCACGTTGGCGACGGCCCCGGCGACGGCGGCGAGCAGCAGCAGGCCGGCCAGCGCCACCCGCAGGTTCGTCACGGCCAGATAGATCGCCCCGCCGATGACGACGAGCACGGCCAGGCCGACGAGGTAGGTGGCGATCCGCCCCCGGAGGACGGCTTCCACCCCGGTCACCGCGAGGATGGCCACCCCGCCGAGCAGCAGGGCCGAGTCGTAGCCGAGCAGCAGGGCGACGCCGAGCAGGGCCAGCAGCACGGACAGCGACGCCTCGGTCCAGACCCGCAGCAGCAGACCCGGCGGCCGGTCGGGGTCGATGTCGGGGACGGCCCGGTGTCGCAGGTGGGCGTGGGGTGGCGTCTCGACGGGGCGGTTGATGGCGCGCTGCAGGTACTCGCGTTCCACGACGAGCGTGCGCCGCTCCTGCTCGAGATCGGCGACGGCGGACTCCTTCTCGCGGACGCGCCGACGGGCGCCGATGCCGCCGCGCTCGCGGGCCAGGGTGGGCGGCACGGCGTCGACTCCGACGGCGGTGCTCTGCAGTGCCCGCGTGCGCTGGGCGATGTCGGCGCTCAGGGACCGCTCCTGCCGGCCCAGCTCGGCCAGCCGTTCCTGCTGGGTCGCGTGCAGTTCGGCGGCGGTGGCCGGCACCTTGGCCAGGCCGGCCCAACCGACCGGGTCGCCCCACGACGCGCGGATGGTCCCGCCCCGCTCGTAGCGGGGGCCGCCGGGGGCGCGTTCACCACCGAACGGGTCGTCGGTGTCCAATCCCCACAGGCCGGGATAGTCGCGGACCCAGGGGGTGTCGTCGTCCACGAGCACCGGCTGCCACGGGTGGTCGGTTCCCGGTCCGATGTGCCGGCCGTCGCCGCGGGCGTAGTCGACGTACGGGATGCCGAGACCCTTGTGCTCGTCGTCGGTCCACGGGAACAACGCCCGCCGCGTCCGCCGCACCGCGGCCAGGAAACGTTGCAGGGCCGGCGGTTCCACCCGGATCAGGTAGTCGCCGGGCAGGTAGGCCCCGGAGTGCGAGCCGGCCCCGGCGTGCACCACCGGGTGGGTGTCGCCCACCCAGCTGATGTCCGGGTCGTCGGCGCGGCGGCGCAGGTCGTCGCCGGTCTCGTCGTGGCTGGAGAACGCCACCCACGCGACCCGCCAGTCCGCCGGGTCGGTCGGTAGGGCGCGGCCGTCAGGATCCGACCACCCTTCGCGCGGGGACAGGAAGACGGTGACCTGCTCCCAGTCGGCCTCGTGGTCGTTGACCCCGCCGAATGTCGAGCGCCAGTCGTTCATGGCGTAGAAGAACCAGTACTGCACGACGAGGTAGCGGCCGTCGCTGCTGACGTGCGCGTAGTACGGGTGCCCGGCCTGCGGGTCGGCCGGGGTCGGGTGGGCCTGCTGGATCGCGGCGGTCAACCCGCCCGGGACGGCCCCCCGGACCACCAGGGACAGCCGGAACAGCACGTCGATCAGCCGGCCGAGCAGGCCGACGGTGGCCAGCCGGGAGGTGCTGGAGAGCCGGGCCCGGTCCGGTCGACGACGCCACTGCAGACGTTCACGGCGGGCCAGCGGGCCGGGCACCGTGCGCAGCTCGAGTCGACTGTCGCGGTGTTCGTCGGCCCGCTGCAGGAGCCCGTCCAGGGTCAGCTCGCCGTGGTCGGCGACGCGGCTGCGGGTGCGGTCCCGTCGCCCCGGGGCGGGGACGGCCGGCCGGGACCACAGGGCCGCGCGGGCCACGTAGTCCTCGACGGCCATCGGGAAGAACAGCTCGCCCTGCGTGTAGCGCACGACGGGTTCGAACCGTCGGGCCACGGCCCACGGGTCCAGCCCGGGCGGCAATGGGTCCGGTGCGGTCGAGGGCATGTCACCGATCATGACCGATCGATGCCGGTCGACCGCTCGTTTCGGCCGGGGCCACCCGACCGGCGTGGGCGAGGGGCGCTCCAGCAGCGGAAGCAGGCCGCCGGTGCGCCCCTCGACCCCATCGGGCAGCGCCTACCAGCGCGGGTGGATCTGCGCTCGCAGCCGCTCGTCGTAGACCCGGTGCACCGCCTCGTCGAAGCGGCCACTGTCGCCGTCGGTTGCCCAGCCCCGGCCGGCGGCCGCATTGGACTTCGCCTGCCGCGGGTTGCGGGCACCGGGGATGACGGTGGTGATGCCGGGCTGATCGACGATCCAGCGCAGCGCCGCCTGGGGCAGCGGCACGCCGTCGGGCAGGGCGCGCTGCAGGTCGGCCACTGCAGCCAGGCCGGTGGCGAAGTCGACGCCGGAGAACGTCTCGCCCACGTCGAACGCCTCGCCGTTGCGGTTGTAGCTGCGGTGGTCGTCGGCGGCGAACGTGGTGTCCGCGGTGTACTTCCCGGACAGCAGACCGCTGGCCAACGGCACGCGGGCGATCACCCCGATGCCGGCGGCCGCGGCGGCCGGCAACACCTCGTCCAGCGGCTTGAGCCGGAACGCGTTGACGATGATCTGCACACTGACCACGCCGGGCCGGGCGATGGCGGTCAGCGCCTCTTCGCACGTCTCCACCGAGACGCCATACCCGGCCAGCGCGCCCTCGGCCTGCAGCGAGTCCATGGTGTCGAAGACGGCGTCGTCGGAGTAGACGGCGGGCGGCGGGCAGTGCAGCTGGACCAGGTCCAGGGTCTCGACGTCGAGGTTGCGGCGGCTGCGGTCGACCCAGGCCCGAAGGTTCGCGTCGGTGTAGGTCTCGGCGACGAACGGGTCGGCCCGTCGACCCACCTTGGTGGCGATCATCGGTCGGTCGGCCGCCGGCAGATCCCGCACGAACCGCGCGATGAGCTGCTCGCTGCGGCCGTCGCCGTAGACGTCGGCGGTGTCGAAGAACGTCACTCCGGACTCGAGCGCAGCCCGCAGTACCCCCAGCGCGTCGTCCTCGCTGACCTCACCCCAGTCGGCGCCGAGCTGCCAGCAGCCGAGGCCGACGACGGAGGCGACCGCGTGGTCGGCGCCGCGGGCGAGCAGACGCGGGAACGGGCGCTGGGGCAGCACCGGACGGTCGGTGGCGGGGTGGGCGGCAGTCGGGTCAGCGGCATCGGTCACGGACGGACGGTATCCCCGGTCCGGGTCGGCCAATCGGGCCGCCGGTCGCCGCGGCGGACGGATCAGTGGGTGAGCAGCAGCTTGAGCAGGACGACCAGCAGACCGATCGCGGCCACCCCGACCCCGGTCAGCACGATGCGCAGGGAGGACTCTCCGCCTCGCAGGCGGGCGACCAGCACCCCGGTCAGGGCCAGCCGGACCAGAGGGATCAGCGGGGCGACGATGACCACCAGCCCGATCGGCAGGATCCCGACGACCCCGGACCACAGCACCAGGGCCGGCGCGACACCGGAGGTCAGGATCGGCCACGACTCCCGCATGACGTGCGGCCATCTCGACAACGGCAGATCGTGCCCGATCCCCTCCGCGACGACGTGGGCGACGAAGGTGGAGATCGTCGTGCCGATGACGATGACCACCGCGTGCCCGCTCAGCTCCTCGGACAGCACGGCCACCAGTGCGGCGAGGGTCAGGATGTTGCCGTAGAGGAACGCGCTGATGCGCTGCGACGCATCGACCGGGTCGAGTCCGTCGCGGCGGTCGAACCAGCGCCGGCGGTGCAGGTAGGTGGCCATCGGGGCCGAGTCTCGCGCATCGACCGTCCAGCTCACCGGTTCCGCGAGCGGGAGTCGCCCGTTGGGGCGACGGCCAGGGGAAGATCGCCGTCGACCAGGCGGCTCCAGGCGTCGGCGAACTCGTCGACCGCGCCGGCGGCGATGGCCTGCTCGAACGCATGCAGTCGGCCGTAGGCGAAACCGACCAGCCCGTCGGTGGTCTCGTCGGCGGCCAGGTCGGCGAGCAGTTCGGTGGCCAGCACGGCGTCCCGATGCTCGCCGAGCGTCTCCTGGACCTCCTCCAGGGCGGCGGCGAACACCACCGCGTCGAGGCCGAGGACGGCGGCCACCGCCTCGACCGCGAAGCGCAGCCGCTTGGCCGCCTTGCGGGCCCGGTGCAGGGCCACCGGGTTCTCGGGATCGTCCAGTGCGGCGTCGGCCCGGCGGACCACCCGATCCCACTGGGTCGACAGCAGGCCCCGCAGGACGCCCGGGGCCGGCCGGGTGGCCGGACGGGACGCCCCGGGGGCGCCCGCGGCCCGGTCCAGGGCCTGCAGGAGGGCGAAGTAGCCGTCGTCGACGAGGACGTCGGCCAACTGGTCGCGGGCGCGGAATTCCCGCCGGTCCAGACCGGCGCGCAGGCCCACCCCGGCGACCCGGGCCAGGTTCTCCGGCTCGTCCACCAGCTGACCGACCAGACGGGCGCGGACCACGTCGAGATCCCGGACGTCCCCGAGTGCGCGACGCAGGTCGCGGGTCCCGGTGGCGATCGTCTCGGCGTCCTCCGGGTTCAGATCCAGGACGGATCCGAGGACGGCCACCACCGCCTCGAGGCGGGACACCGCCGACCGGGCGCCGTGGACGGCGACGGCGTCCCCCTCGCGCAGCCGCCGGTCGGCGGCCAGCAGCTGGTCCCGCAGCCGCGCGACCGCACCGGCGACGACGGCGCCGGCCGTCCGGGGAGCACGACCGTTCCGGGCCGCCGCCGGGCCGCTGGGAACGTCCAGGGCCCGGGCCAGCTTCGACGCCGACGACGCCGGGGTGGCGCCGGCCTGCTCCAGGACCCCGACCACCGCGGCCAGCTGGTCGCGGGTGCCGCCCTTCAGTTCGACCTCCAGCTCCCGCCACCGACTGGAGCGTCGGTTGGCGATCGGGCCGTTCAGGGTGTCGGCGGTGACCTGGTCGTCGGCGACCTCGACGGCCGGATTCCCGTCGGCGGCCAGCAGGTGCCGGATCGTGCGGGAGTTGCGGAGCCGCGCGACGGGCCGCAGCGGCCGGCCCCGGGCGGCGCCGAGGGTGAGACGGAGCAGCTCGTCGGGGACGACGCCGTCCTCGCCGGCGGACAACGGCAGACCCACCTCGGTGCGCGCCTTGGCGGCGCCGCCCGGGGCGGCCGACGTCTCGCCGTCGGCGTCGGCCGGCAGCTTGAGATGCCAGCCGGCGTCTGCGCCCCCGGTGCGCCGACGCAGCGTCATCCGGCTGCGCAACAGATCCAGGGCGTCGGTGTCGTAGTACGTCGCGTCCAGGTCGTGCACCACCGGTTCGGTGACCCCGGTGAGGCCGACGGCGGCCAGGCGCTTACGACCGGCGAGGTCCGGCAAGGCGCGCTCGGCGGTCAGTTCGAGCTTGGTCTCGATCTCGACCGTCCGGGTCGGCCGCGCACCGTCCCCGGGCCGCTCGCCCGCGCGTGGCGTGCGGGGTCCGTCCGTCGCCCGAGTGCCGGGCCCCTTCTTGCGGATCGCCATGTGACGTAAATACCTGGTTGGAGCCGTTTCACGCGCATCGGGACCGATCGGTTGCCGGAGGACCGCGGCCGGTCACCCGTCGGTGGGCCGCGCTGGAGTCGGTGCGCGGCCTGGGAGGAGACTGCGGGAGGGGAGAGGCGGCGTCCGCACGATCGGATGACGGGAAGAGTTGAGTGGAATAGACTCAACTTAGCTGCGTTGAAAGAAGTGGTACCTCGCAATTCGGGGCTACCGCACCGACTCGTCCACGCGAAAGGCATACGACCGTCCATGAACCTGGAGATCCTCACCACGAAGAGCCGCGAGGTGGTCACCGCGGCCGTCACCGCCGCGACCGCCGCCGGCAATTCCACGGTGGAACCGGCGCACCTGCTGGGTGCCCTGCTGGCGACCCCCGGGTCGACCGCGCCCGGTTTGCTGCGCGCCGTCGGCGCCGATCCCGCGGTCGTCAAGTCCCGCACCGACGCCCTGCTGTCCCGGCTGCCCAAGATCACCGGCAGCACCGTCGGCCAGCCCCAGCTCTCCCGCGCGGTGGCCAACGTCATCACCGGGGCCGAGCAGATCATGCGGGCCGCCGGCGACGAGTTCCTGTCCACCGAGCACCTGCTGGCCGCTCTCGCGCGGCCCGCCGACGGCGACCCCGTCGCCACGCTGCTCACCGAGCTGGGCGCCACCACCGACGCCCTGGTCGAGGCGTTCCCGGTGGTCCGTGGCGGCGACCGCAAGGTCACCAGTCAGGACCCGGAGGGTTCCTACCAGGCGCTGGAGAAGTACGGCGTCGACCTCACCGAGCGGGCTCGCGAGGGCAAGATCGACCCGGTCATCGGCCGTGACTCCGAGATCCGCCGCGTGGTGCAGGTGCTGTCCCGGCGGACCAAGAACAACCCCGTGCTGATCGGCGAGCCCGGCGTCGGCAAGACCGCCGTCGTCGAGGGCCTGGCCCAGCGCATCGTCGCCGGGGACGTCCCGTCATCGCTGCGCGACAAGCGGCTCATCTCGCTCGACATGGGCGCGATGATCGCCGGCGCCAAGTACCGCGGCGAGTTCGAGGAACGGCTGAAGTCGGTCCTCGAGGAGATCAAGGGCAGCAACGGCGAGGTGGTCACCTTCATCGACGAGCTGCACACGGTCGTCGGCGCCGGGGCGACCGGCGAGGGCGCGATGGATGCGGGCAACATGCTCAAGCCGATGCTGGCCCGGGGCGAGCTGCGGATGGTCGGCGCGACCACGTTGGACGAGTACCGCGAGCACATCGAGAAGGATCCGGCCCTGGAGCGCCGTTTCCAGCAGGTGCTGGTCGGGGAGCCGAGCGTGGAGGACACCGTCGGCATTCTGCGCGGCATCAAGGAGCGCTACGAGGCGCACCACGGGGTCCGGATCGCCGATTCCGCGCTGGTCGCCGCGGCGACCCTGTCGGACCGCTACATCACCAGCCGGTTCCTGCCCGACAAGGCCATCGACCTCATCGACGAGGCCGCGTCCCGGTTGCGGATGGAGATCGACTCCCGACCCGTGGAGATCGATGAGCTCCAGCGCAGTGTCGACCGGTTGAAGATGGAAGAGCTGGCCCTGGAGAAGGAGTCGGACGCTGCCTCCCAGGAGCGCCTGACCCGGCTTCGCCGCGACCTGGCCGACCGCAACGAACAGCTCACTGCGATGAACGAGCGGTGGGAGCGGGAGAAGTCGGGCCTGAACCGGGTCGGCGAGCTGAAGAAGGAGCTCGACGAACTGCGCATGCAGGCCGAGCGGTACCAGCGCGAGGGCGACCTGGCCAAGGCCTCCGAGCTGCTCTACGCCAAGATCCCGGCCCTGGAACGTGAGCTGTCGCAAGCCATCTCGGCCGAGAAGGCCGACGAGGTCGCCGAAGCACCCATGGTCAGCGAGGAAGTCGGACCGGACGACATCGCCACCGTCATCGCCGCCTGGACCGGGATTCCGGCCGGCCGGCTGCTGGAGGGCGAGACCGAGAAGCTGCTGCGCATGGAGTCCGAACTCGGACGCCGGGTGATCGGCCAACGCGAGGCGGTGCAGGCGGTCAGCGACGCGGTGCGCCGCGCGCGGGCCGGCATCTCCGACCCCGATCGGCCGACCGGCTCGTTCCTGTTCGTCGGGCCGACCGGTGTCGGCAAGACCGAGCTGGCCAAGGCACTGGCCGATTTCCTCTTCGACGACCCGCGGGCCATGGTCCGCATCGACATGAGCGAGTACTCCGAGAAGCACTCAGTGGCCCGGCTGGTCGGTGCCCCGCCCGGTTACGTGGGCTACGACGAGGGTGGTCAGCTCACCGAGGCGGTCCGCCGCCGGCCCTACTCGGTGATCCTGCTCGACGAGGTCGAGAAGGCCCACCCGGACGTCTTCGACATCCTGCTGCAGGTGCTGGACGACGGCCGGCTGACCGACGGCCAGGGGCGCACGGTCGACTTCCGCAACACCCTGCTGATCCTGACCTCGAACCTGGGCAGCCAGGCGCTGGTGCAGGCCGGTCTGCCGGAGGAGCAGCGCCGGGAGGCGGTCATGTCGGTGGTGCGGACGGCCTTCAAGCCCGAGTTCCTCAACCGGCTCGACGACATCGTGTTCTTCTCCGCGTTGACCACCGAGGAGCTGGGCTCGATCGTCGACGTCCAGGTCGGCGCGCTGGCCAAGCGGCTGGCCTCCCGGCGGCTCACGTTGGACGTGACCGACGCGGCCCGCGAATGGCTGGCGGTCGGCGGGTTCGACCCGCTCTACGGGGCGCGTCCGCTGCGTCGCCTGATCCAGTCGGCCATCGGTGACCAGCTGGCCAAGGAACTGCTGGCCGGGCAGATCCGCGACGGCCAGAGGGTCGTCGTCGACGTGCCGGAGGGTGCCGGCATCGACGCCACGGGCCTGGTCGTTCGTGCGGCGGAGACCGATGAGGTCCTGCGCGTCTGATGTCGCGAGAGTGGCCCCGTCCCTGCCTTCGACGGAACGGGGCTTCTCCCCTCGGTGAGGGATGGATCGGCGGTGACAGAAAGCGAAACCTGGGCTGCGTACGGCTTCGACGATGTGCCCGATGAGCAGTAGCTGCGGCAGATATGTCGCTTTTCCGTCAGGGCCTGTCTCTCCCTGTGGGCCGGATGGGTGGCCTGTCAGTATTTCGGGGGGGTGTGTCTGCGCGGACGCGCTGGTTACAGTGCGCGCCGGGGGTGTGACAGAGGTGGACCGGGTCATCGCGGTGAGCGGCTGGCTGTTGATGCAGTCGTGGTGGGCGGGCGTTCTCGCCTGCCTGGCCGCCCTCAACATCGCCTGGTACGGCCGTTCTCGTCAACCCCTGCTGCTCTGGTCCGCAGTCGCCACCGGGGCAGCGGTCGTCAGCATCCTCCTCACCGCGCTCGGTCTCGTCCTGGGGGCCGATGCGCCATGGAGCCTGCTCGTCGCCGCGCGTTCCGTCGCGGTCGGTGTCCTGCTGGTCGCGTTCGTCCTGTGCCTGCACAGCCTCGTCCCCCTACCGGCCGTGCAGGTGGCCGTGGTGGCGATCCTGGGCACCAGGATGCTGTTCGTCGTCCTCGGTTTCCTGCCGATCGGCCGGTGGACCCTCGCCGCCGGCACGAGTTCGCCGAACTACTCCCCGGTGAGCCGCGCGGTCTTCGCGGTCACCGTGCTGATCGTCTTCGTCTACATCGTGATCGCCATGGTCCGGTTGCCGCGGCGGTCCCGGATCGAGTTGGGTCTGGCCGCCGCGCTCTCGGCGTCACCGGTGTTGGTCGTGGTGGGCGTGCTCGACGGGGCGCAGGTGGAAATCGTCGCCTCCCTCTGGCTGGCGCCGCTGGCTCTGCTGGTCGGCGCCTGGTCCAGCCGCCACGTCGCGGAACTACGGGGGTCGTTGCGTACCGCGCTGACCGATCGGGACGACGCGCGTGAGATGTCGTACCGGCAGGCCCGGACCGATCACCGCACCGGCCTGCCCAACGCGCGCGGAGCGGCGGAACTGCTCGAGGCCCGGTTGGAGGCGCTCGCCCCCGGGCAGGTGGTGGCCGTTCGGGTCCTGACCGTGGATCTGCGCCAGGTGCGGGCCGACGAGGGCGATCTGGCCGCCGACGCGGCGAGCTACCAGATCGCCCTCACCCTGCGGCGGATGGGGGAGGAGACGGACGTGGCCCGCCTGGGCGAATCGGTCTTCGGCGTGTTCGTCACCTGCCGGTCGGACGAATGGGTCGCCCGCCTGGTCGCGCAGACGGAGGAGAGTTACGGGGCGTTCCGGCGCGGCACCGGCCTGCCCTCGGGTACGCCCCTCCACACCGGTATCGCCCTCAGCGCGGACGGCGTCGATGCCGACGAGCTGTTGCAACGGGCCCGTACCGCCGCGGCCGAGGCGCAGGAACAACAACGACAAGTGGCCGTCTACGCCGCCGACCTGCAGGAGATCCGTAGCCGCCGGGCCCGCCTCGGACGTCTGCTGACCGGGGCCGTGACCTCCGGCGAGATCGAGGTCCACTATCAGCCGGTGGTCGACCCCCACACCGGTCGACGGGTCAAGGCCGAGGCCCTGGCCCGCTGGCGCCATCATGGTCGACTGCATCCGCCGGACGAATGGATCCCCCTGGCCGAGCGACGGGGCCTGATGCCGGCGATCGGCGAGGAGGTCCTGCGGATCGCGGCCCGTGACCAGGTCCGGCTGGGCTGCCCGGTCGCCGTCAATGTCTCGCCGGGGCAGCTCGCCGCCCCCGATTTCGTCGCCACGGTGCTCCGCATCGTCGGTGACTCCTGTCCACGGGAACGCATCGTCCTCGAGATCACCGAGGATGCGATCATGGCGGACTTCGCGGGGGCCCTGCGGGTCCTGCAGGAACTGCGGGCCGCGGGCTTCTCCATCGCCCTCGATGATTTCGGCACCAAGTACAGCTCGCTCAGCCGCGTGGCGCAGGTGCCGTTCGACATCCTGAAGATCGACCGTTCCTTCATCCAGCGCATCGAGGACGAGCAGGGCCGGGCGATGGTGGCCGCCATCCAGGCGCTCACACACGCGCTGGGGAAGGTGTCGGTGGCCGAGGGGGTGGAGACCCCGGCGCAGTTGACGGCACTGCGTGAGATCGGCTGCGACCTGGTCCAGGGATTCCTCACCGGCCGCCCGGAGCCGATCGAGGCGGCGGAACTCGCGACCGAGACGCCGTCGTGGGTGTCGCCGGACGCGCCGGTCTACGACGTCGCAGCACCGCCGGGGGCATCGGTCCCGCTCTGACCGAACCGGTCACCCGAGCCCAGGTGGTCGACGAGGGCCAGCAGTCCCTGCCGGAACGCCGCGACGTCGCCGCCGGCTGAGCGGACGATCTCGTCGGTCAGGTCGTCACCGATGTCGGACATGCGCGCCAGCAGATCCAGTCCGGTCGGGGTGATCTCGACGGTGCGGCGGCGCCGGTCCGGCTGGTCCTGGTGCCGCGCGACATGGCCGGAGGACTCGAGGGTGGCGACGGTGCGGGCCAGGGTCTGCTCGGTGACCCGGAGGCGACCGGCCAGTTCGCGTTGACCGGAGGGGCCCTGGGACAGCGAGTGCAGCAGGACCAGGCCGGCGTGACTGACTCCGCAATCGCGCAGGCGCTCGTTCCACCGGTGCTCGACGACCCGGGCGGCGGTGGCGAGCAGACGGCCCGTCATCCAGTCCCGGGGGTGCTCGTCGGCAGCGGAGGTCACGGTTCCACTTCATCACGACTCGAAGGCTGGCGAAATAGTCAGCATGCTGAGTAATGTGCGGAGTGGATCTGAGCCGAAGCGCCAGCGGCGGCCCGGTCCGTACCGCGATCGCCCGGCAACCGTGCCGGACGAGCTCCATCAGCAACGCCCGAGCCGATACCCGCCGACTCCACGAGGAGTTCCCCGTGCCGCAGCCCCCCACGCCGGCTCACCTGACCGAGGGGCCGCCCGCTTCCGCGGGCGCCCCATCCCGGCCCGGCCCCACCAGCCGACGGTCCGCCGTCCTGCGCGCGGTGGGCCTGCTCGCCCTCGTCGGGGTCTGGCTGGCCATCGCCGGGCTGGGCGGCCCCGCCGTGGGCAAACTGTCGACCGTCCAGTCCAACGACCAGGAGACGTTCCTGCCGGTCGGAGCGGAAGCCGTCCAGGCCGACAAGGCCGCCGCGGCGTTCGACACCACCGGGGCGCTGCCCGCGTTCGTCGTGTTCACCAGCGAGGGCGGTGCGCAGGCCACCCCGGAGCAGCTGGCGTCCTGGGGCGGCTTCGCCCAGCAGGTCGCCGGGCTGACGGTCACGGACGAAGCCACCGGGACCAGCCTGGGCACCATCGCGGATTATCTGGTGGCCCCCGAGGCGTCCGGCGGGGCACCCTCGGCGGTTCCGCTGATCCCCGCCCAGGACGGGCAGGCCGCCCTGGCCGTCGTCTCGCTGTCCAGCGACAAGGTGACCGCGATCAATCCGACCAGCGGCAAGAACGTGGTCGCCCCGGTCGTCGACACCCTCCGCACCGCGGCCGCCGACGCCGTCGCCGGCGGGCAGGTGTCGGTCGCCGGTCCCGCCGGTCTGATCGCCGATCTCGGCACCGCCTTCGCCGGGATCGACGGCCTGCTGCTGCTGGTCGCGCTCGGTGCGGTGCTGCTCATCCTGTTCGTGGTCTACCGGGCGGTGGTGCTGCCGTTCCTGGTGCTGTTCACCTCGCTCAGCGCCCTGGCCGCCGCCGGCGGGCTGGTCTATCTGCTGGCCGACAACGGCGTCCTCACCCTCAACGGTCAGAGCCAGGGCATCCTGTTCATCCTCGTCGTCGGCGCGGCGACCGACTATGCGTTGCTCCTGGTCTCCCGGTACCGGGAGGAGCTCACCCGGGTGCAGTCGCGCTTCACCGCGATGGGACGGGCCTGGCGGGCCTGCGTCGAACCCATCGCCGCTTCGGCCGGCACCGTCATCATCGGCCTGCTCTGCCTGCTGTTGTCCGACCTGAACTCCAACCGGTCGCTCGGCCCGATCGGGGCGCTCGGTATCGGTGCCTCCTTCGTCGCCGCCCTCACCCTGCTGCCCGCGCTGTTGATGGCCGGCCGCTGGCTGTTCTGGCCGCGGATCCCGCGGGTGCTGGCCGATCGCGGCCTGCGGCACCTCGGCCGGCACCAGGCGCTGTCCGCCCACGGGCCGACCGTCGCCGAGCCGGCCGACGACGCCGATCACCCCGGGCGGCACGAGGCCGACGAGGTCACCGGAACGGCCGGACGGGACGCAGCGGCTTCCTCCCGGGGTGGTCGTGCTGCTGCCGCCGGTCGCGACGCCGCGGCCCCGTCCCGGGGCGGGGTCTGGGCGCGCGTCGCGGTACTGGTCGCCCGCCACCCCCGGCGCATCTGGCTGATCACGGTGGCCGGGCTCGCCGTGGCCTTCGCGTTCGTCACGACCCTGCAGGCGTCCGGCACCCAGCAGACCGACGTGTTTCTCACCGACGTCGAATCGGTCGCCGGCCAGGACGCCCTGGCCCAGCACTTCCCGGGCGGCTCCGGCAACCCGGTCGTCATCATCGCGCCGGAATCGGCCACCGACCAGGTCGTCTCGGCCGTGGCGGCGGTCCCCGGCATCTCCGGTCAGCCGGCTGCGGTCACCGCGTCCGGGGCGCCGGCCTCGGCCGGCAACCCTCAGCCCGCGGCGGTCGTCGACGGGCGGGTGCAGATCCAGGCCACCCTGGCGAGCACCCCCGATTCGCCGGCGGCCAAGGACACGGTCCGTGCGGTCCGGGACGCGGTGCACGCGTTGCCCGGGGTCGGCGACCAGGTGCTGGTCGGCGGGGCGACCGCGATCCAGGTCGACACCGTCGACACCGCCGAGCGCGACCTGACGGTCATCATCCCGGCCATCCTGCTGGCCGTGCTGCTGGTGCTCGTCCTGCTGCTGCGCTCGCTGGTCGCCGCGCTGCTGCTGACGGTGGCCACCGTGCTGTCCTTCGGTGCGGCGCTGGGGGTGTCGGCGCTGGTGTTCAACCATGTCTTCGACTTCCCGGGCGCGGATCCGGCGGTGCCGCTGTTCTCATTCGTCTTCCTGGTCGCGCTGGGGGTCGACTACTCGATCTTCCTGATGACTCGGGCCCGGGAGGAGGTCGCGTTCTTCGGTCCGAAGGAGGGGGTGCTGCGCGGGCTGCGGGTGACCGGTGGGGTGATCACCAGCGCTGGTCTCGTGCTGGCCGCCACGTTCGCGGCCCTGGCCGTCATCCCCATCCTGTTCCTGGCGCAGATCGCGTTCATCGTGGCGTTCGGCGTGCTGCTGGACACCTTCATCGTCCGCACCCTGCTGGTCCCGGCGCTGGCCGTCGACCTGGGGTGGAAGACCTGGTGGCCGATCCGGCCGAAACCCACGAAGCACCAACTCGAGGTGCGGGGCGAACCACTGGTGAAGAGCTGAGTGGCCTCAGCTGATGGTGGCGGTCTGCGTCGCCGAGGTCAGCCCGGTGGCCGACACCGTGATGGTCGGGGAGCCCGCCACCGAGTCGCCGTAGTAGACGCCGGCGGTGGCCTGACCGGCGGGGATCGAGACCGTGGTGACGCTCGTCCCGCCGGCGGTGGTGGCGAAGCGGCGGCCGGTCGAGGTGGACGTCAGGCCGACCGTCAACGACGCGGTGCTGTTGGTGACCAGGTTGCCGAACGCGTCGATCCGCGCCACCACCAGCGGACCGAGCTGGGCGCTGGTCGACCTCGCCCCGGACAGCGGCGCCGACTCGATCCGCAGTGCCCGGGTGGTGCCCGGGGTGATCGTCTGGGTCTGCGTCGCCGCCGCCACGTCACTCGCGGCGGCGGTGATGACGGGCGTACCGACCCGGGTGTCGCCGTAGTAGACCGACACGGTCGAGGAGCCGGCGGCCATCGTCACCTGGGTGACCGGTGTCCCTCCCGAAGAGGTGGCGAACACCGGTGTCCCGGTCGTCGAGGAGCTGAGCGAGATCACGGTGCCGCCGGTCGGGGCGGGGGCGGCGTTGCCGAACTGGTCCCGCCGGACGATGGTGATGGCGCCGAGGGTGGCGGTCGAGGATGCCGCTCCGCTGCGCGCGGTGCTGGTGACGACGAGTTGGCTGGCCACCGGGGCGAGCACGATGTTCTGGCTGGCCGCGCTCAGGTTGGTGGCCGCTGCGGAGAGCTTGATCGTGCCTGTCTTCGTGTCCCCGTACCAGGCGGTCGTGGTCGATGCCCCGTCCGGGATGGTGACGAGAGTGGTGGCCGCGCCGCCGGAGCTGGCGGCGAAACTGCCGGTGGTGGTGTTGGCCGTGGTCAGCGTGACGGCGGTGCTGCCGGAGGTGGTCGGATTGCCGAAGGAGTCCTGGCGCTGCACCGTCAGCGGCCCGAGGTCGCGCGCGGCACTGGGCGCGGCCGTGATGGCGGCGTTGCGGAACACCAGTTTGCGGGAGGTGCCGGGCGCGATGGTGACGCTCTGGTTGGCCGCGGCGAGTCCGGTGGCGCTCGCGGTGACGGTGGGGCTGCCGGCGACCGTGTCCCCGTAGTAGGCGCTGACCGACGTCGCGCCGGAGCTCATGGTCACGCTGGTGACGGCGCCGCCGCCGCTGCGGGTGGCGAACCGGGCCCCGGCGCTGGACGAGCGCAGGGTGATGACCAGCCCCGAGCTGGGGGCGGCGACCGCGTTGCCGTAGACATCCTGCTGTCGCAGGGTCAACGGCCCCAGCGTCGCCGAACTGGAGGCACTCCCGGACCGGGCTGCGGTGGTGAAGGCCAGGGCGACGGCGGCGCCGACGGTGACGGTCGCGGTCTGGGTGGCCGAGGTCAATCCGGTGCTGGCCGCGGTGAGAACTGGTTTTCCGGGACGGATGTCGCCGACCCAGAAGTCGACGGAGCTCGATCCGGCGGCCATGGTGACGGTGGTCGTGGGTGAGCCGGACTGGGTGGCGGCGAAGACTGTGGTCGAGGAACCGGTCGCCGTGAGGGAGACGGCGGTGGCGGTCGCGACGGGAGCGGCGTTGCCGTAGGTGTCGCGGCGGGCGATGGTCAGGGGGCCGTACCGGGCGGCGGCGTCGACCGTGAACGACGGCGCGGCGGTCGTGTACGTGAGCGTCGTGGCGGCGGCCGGGGTGATGGTCTCCTCCTGTGAGGCGGAGACCAGGCCGGTGGCGGAGGCAGTGAGAACCGGCCTGCCGGAACGGGTGTCGGCGTAGTAGACGGTCGCCGACGACGCCCCCGAGGGGATGGTGATGCTGGTGACCGCCGACCCGCCGACGGTGGTGGAGAACCGGGTGGTGCCGGTGCTGGAGGTGACGAGGCGGACGGTCGACGTACCGGAGGTCACCGGGTTTCCGAACGGGTCGTTGCGGCGGATGACCAGGCTCTGCCCGTCGGACGTGGTCGCAGCGGTCGCGGTACGGGCCGGGGTGGCGAAGACCAGCACGTTGGCGTTGGCCGGGACGATGGCGAAACGGTCGCTCGTGGCGTCGCTCAGCCCGGAGCCCGAGGCGATCAGTCGGTAATCGGTCCCAGACTGGTCGATGCGCAGCGTCGCGAACGTGGCGGTGCCGCTGCTGTCGGTGTCCGCGGTCAGGGTGCCCTGGAGGTGCCCGCTGGACGTACCGCCGAGGCGCACGGTCAGCTGGATACCGGCAGCGGGGGCGGGGTCGCCGCCCGCCGTGCGCAGGCACAACCGGACGGCCGGGGTGAGGACGGTTCCGGCCGCCGCCGTGGTGGGCTGTTGACAGAACGTCGCGGTCACCGGCAGCCGGACCGCCGTGGTCCCACTGGTGGTCGCGGTCGTCCAGCTGTCACGGACGGCGATCACCCGGTAGCTGTAGTCGCCGTCGCCCGGCACCGTGTCGACACAGGACGTGGACGTCAGGAGGGCGGTGGCGCTGGAGTTGCAGGCCGGACCGGGTCGGCTGCCCAGGCGCTGCACGTAGTAGCCGGTGGGGGCCAGTCCGGGCCCGGTGGCCCAGGAGATCGGAATGGCTGCGGTGTACGAGACCGAGGGAACCGCAGGTGATGTCGGTGTGGCGAGATGGCCCGCGGTGACGCTCGAGACACCGTCGCCGCCCGAGGTGAAGTAGGCGTGGGCCACCGAGGGCAGGGCGGTGACCAGCGTCGCGACGACGAGCAGCAGGAGTCCCCTGCCGGTGCCTCTCATCGTCGCGCCGCCGGTCGGCCGGTTCCGAGCTCAGGTCAGCTGGCGACGAAGTAGATCGGCACGGTCAGCCCCTGGCAATCGTCCTGATTCTGCGCGCGGTTGATCATCTGCACGGTCACGGTGCCGTCGGCATCGGCGCCGGCGGCGATCTCGCCGTAGGTGATCGCGGGCGTCCCGACGGTGAAGTCGGCGGCGGTGCAGTTCCCGACGTTCCACGCAGTGCCGTCGGCGTTGGCCACCGCGGCGGTGACACTGGCCAGGTTCAGCACACCGGACGACGGGTTGGCCACCGAGAACGCGACGGTCTCGGTGGGGCCGCCCGGGCTCAGCGGCCCGCCCGTGCCGGGGGTGCTCGAGACGACGAACGCCGGGGCGGTCCCGGTGTCGACCTCGCCCTCGCCCACCCCGGTGGACGACCAGTACGCGTAGGCGGCTCCGCCACCGATGAGCAGGACGGCGGCACCGCCGATCACCATCGCTCGGCGACCGAAACGGCGGGTCCTTCCGGCGGAGGTGCCGTCGGTGGATTGCGGGCGGGTGGCGGACGGAGCGGACATGCAGAATCTCCTCGAGCTGGGCGGCGTTTCCCGTCGACGAATTCGACGGGGTTGGGGAGGTATGCGGGAAATCCGCACGCGCTCGAATGACGGGGTCCACGACGACTGTCGGGCCGCGAATTCGCGGTCCTGCGAAACGAGCATCGTCAGACTAAACGGTCAGTTCGCGCAATGGCCATGACGGAATACTGGTCGAGCTGAATGGGGCGGTATATCGCCCGATGGTGCCGCGCTCAGTCACAGCGGGCGAACCTGGGGGCGGTCGGCTGGTCGAGAAAGGCTGACGCTGTCACCGTTTCGAGACGCTCAATGGATTCAGCAGTTCGGGCCATCACGCGAACGGCCGTGTGTGCTGCGCCACCTGTTGGTCCCCGATGCGGTGAAGGTCTTCGCGGTGGACCTGCAGATCCCGACGACTCGGACGACGCCGTTCGCGCCTGCACTGCGCATCCGAATCGTGGGAATACGGGGCTGTGACGCGTCGGTGACCACCGGCCTGGGTGAATGTCGTCACCGGCCGATCGCTCGGTACGGCATTCCGGCATGTCGCTGATGGTCGGGGACGTCGCGAAAAGGCGCCAGACTGCGCACCTGCGATCCGCCGGCCGGGCGGACCTGTCTCTTCAGGGGGAACACGATGGCAATCAACGACGGCACCACGCCCGCGGAACAGGTCGACAACGATGCGTCGTCCGGGGTCGAGGGTTACACGACCCATGTCGACGACACCGACGACGAGGACATCACCGGCGGGCTGAGCCCGGACCGCACCGGCGGCGCCGGCGGCTACACCTCGGGTCGGAAGGCCTGATCGGGCGAGCGCTGGTCGGATGAGCTTGCGCGGGCGAGCCGCGGCGCGCCGGTTCGTCGCGCCGGGGCCCGGCTCGCCGTTCGGTGCCGGGCGGTGTGGCACCGTGGGGCGACCACTTGCTCGGGCGGCCGACGGTGCGTCCGTCCGAGGGGCGGCCGAGCCGATCCCCCCGGAGACCCGGACGCAGAACAGGACCCGCATGGCCACGACCGCCGAACAGCTCGCCACCCTGGTGTCATCGGTCACCGGTGCGCCTCTACCCGTCGGGTTGCGGGCCTGGGACGGGTCCGCCGTGCCGGCCGGGTGGCGGGCCGGGGTGGCAGCCGGCGCGACGCCGGTGCCGCCGGCCGACGCGGCGCCGCCCACGGTGGTGGTGTCGAACCGGCGCGCCCTGCGGCGCATGCTCTGGTCGCCGGGCGAGCTGGGAGCGGCCGAGGCCTACCTGGCGGGCGACCTGCAGGTCGAGGGCGACCTGGCCGGCGGGCTGTCCGCGGTCTGGCGGGCCCATCAGGGCGGCACCGGCGGGCACGGAGTGCGGGTGCGGGACTACCCGCGTCTGCTCGGCGCGGCGGCCCGTCTCGGTGCGGTCGGTCCCCGTCCGGCGCCGCCGGGTCAGGGTCAGCGCACCGGGCGTGCCCGGCTGTCCGGTCGCCGCCACACCCGGGCCCGGGACCGCGCCGCGATCGCGTACCACTACGACCTGAGCAACGAGTTCTACGAGTTCCTGCTCGATTCGTCCATGGCCTACTCGTGCGCCTACTACGCACAGGCGCCGGCCGACCCGGCCGCGGCGGCCGCCGCCCTGCCGTCGGCGCAGAAGGCCAAACTGGACCTCATCTGTCGCAAGCTCGGCCTGCACGAGGGCGCGAAGCATCTCGACATCGGTTGCGGCTGGGGCTCTCTCATCTGTCACGCCGCCGAGCACTACGGCACGGTGTCGACCGGGGTGACGTTGTCCAAGCAGCAGCACGAGTACGTCACCCGGCGCGTCGCCGCGGCGGGCCTGCAGGACCGGGTCACCGTCCGGCTGTCGGACTATCGCGACCTGGCTCTGTCCGTGGACGACCAGGGCGCCTACGACGCGGTCAGCACCATCGAGATGGGCGAGCACGTCGGCGAGGCCGAGTACCCGGAGTTCGCGCGCATCCTGGCCACGATGGTGAGACCGGGTGGCCGGGTGCTCGTCCAGCAGATGTCCCGGGGCACCTTCGGCCCGAACACCACCGCCGGGGGCGGGGCGTTCATCGAGACCTACATCGCGCCGGACATGCACATGAAGCCGTTGGCGACCACGGCCGGCCTGCTGGCCGGGGCGGGCCTGGAGGTCCGCGATGTGCACGCCCTGCGGGAGCACTACACCTGGACCGCGCAGGCCTGGCTGGAGGTACTGGAGACCCACTGGGACGAGGCGGTGGCGCTGATCGGCGAGGTCGGGGCGCGGGTCTGGCGGCTGTACCTGGCCGGGGGAGCGCTGGCGTTCGCCGAGAACCGCATGGGCGTCGACCAGATCCTGGCCGTGCGGCCCGACCCCGACGGGGAGTCCGACCTTCCGCCGACCCGTCTCGGCTGGGAGCCCGCCGCCTGACTCCCGCCGGGCTCGGTCGGTAAAGAATGCCGCCATCATTGACCGCGAGCGGCATTCTTTACCGACCCGGTGAGGCGTGGTGTCCGGTCAGGCGCCGGGCAGCGCGACCTCCACCTCGGCTTCCGCCAGCGCCTCGGCCAGTTCGGCGGGTGGGGCGGCGTCGGTGACGAGGTAATCGGCGGCCTGCAACTCGACCACCCGGGCGAACAGGCGCCGACCGAACTTGCTGTGGTCGGCCAGCACGGCGACCTTGTCCGAGCGCGCCATCATCTCGGCCATCATCCCGGCCTCCTCGATGTGGCTGGTCGAGAACCCGTCGTCCGCACTGACCCCGCCGACGGAGATGAAGGCGAAATCGGCCCGGATCTCGTGGTGCTCGGGTCCGAAGACGCTGGGCAGGCTGACCGGACCGGTGGTGGTCTCGCCGCTGATCCGGACCCGGCCGCCGAACAGGTGCAGGTCCCGGCACACGTCCGGGTTGATCTCCAGGGCGGCTCGTAGGTTGTTGGTGGCAATCGTCAGATCGCGGTGCCGCTGCAGGTGTCGTACCAAGGCCAGTGCCGTGCTGCCGGCGTTGATGATCACGACGGCCCCGTCCGGGATCAACTCCGCCGCGGCCGCCCCGATGCGGTCCTTGGCGTCGCTTTGCATACGGGAGCGGACGTCGACCGCGGTGTCCGGCCGCAGGGCGGCCTGCAGGGCGATCGCCCCGCCGTGCGTGCGGATCAGCACGCCCTCGTTGTCCAGTTGATCGAGATCCCGGCGGATCGTGTCCGCTGACACTCCGAACGAGGTCGCGAGTGCGGCCACGGTGACCTGGCCGGCCTCCGTGACATACGCCGCCAGCCGGGCCTTGCGGGACGCCGGCAAATGGCGTTCCTCGTCGTCGACGGGGTTGGCCACCATCAGTCCTCCGGATCGGGCTTCGAGCGGGTGACGTCCCGACCGAATCGGGCCCCCACCGATCGGCTGCCTGATTGTGCGGGTTCGCGCGCTAGCCATGCAAGTTCCTGCTGCTTTCCGCTTGACGGTGCCAGAGTATGCGCGTTAGTGTCAGCCATCCTGGCGCAAAAGCGCAAGGAACCGCATCAGTTCGCGTGAACCGGCACGGATCGGCACATCACGCATCGTTCGGATGGAGAACAATGAGCAAGGGCGCTCGAATGCGGCGGTCGGTGTCCGTCATCAGTGCGGCGGTGCTGGCCCTGGGGCTGGCCGCCTGCGGCGGCGGCAGCGATTCCGCGGCCCCGGCCGGGTCCGGCTCGGCCGCGGCCTCCGGGGATCAGGTCACGCTGGAATTCGCGCAGTGGTGGGAGCCCGAGCTCCCGGCCAACGCACTGCGCGGAATGATGGACGAGTTCGAGAAGCAGAACCCGAACATCAAGGTCAAGCTCATCAGCGGTCCGTACTCCTCGACCAAGGAGCAGGTCATCGCCGGCGCGGCCGCGGGCACCATGTCCGACGTCGTCGGCCTGGACGGCGCCTGGGTCGCCGACTTCGTCAAGCAGGGCTCGATCGCGGACCTGTCCAAGTTGATGGCCGACGCCGGCTACGACGATTCCCAGCTGGCCAGTCAGGTCCAGCTCGAGGGCTCCACCTACATGATCCCGGTGGTCAATTTCGTCTACCCGATGTTCACCAACACCGATCTGCTGACCAAGGCCGGGGTGTCGACCGCGCCGACCACCCGCACCGAGTTCGCCGACGCGGCCGCCAAGGTGTCCGCGCTGGGCGGCGACACCAAGGGCTGGGTCCTGCCGCTGTCGCTCGAGGCGCCCAACGGCGTGCAGAACGACGTCATGTCGTGGGTCTGGGCGTCCGGCGGTTCGATGCTCAAGGACGGCAAGCCCGCGGTCACCGACGCCGACGTCACCGGCGCGGTCGACTACGTCAAGTCGCTGTGGGACGCCAAGGTCATCGCTCCCGGTTCGTTCACCATGAAGGAGCAGGACAAGGTCGAGGAGTTCACCAACGGCCGGGTCGGCATGATGATCGACTCGCTCGCTCACGTGAACCAGATCCGGGAGAAGAACCCGAACCTGAACTTCGACATCTCCGCCATCCCGGCCACCGACGGGTACTCCGGCAAGCGCGGGATCCCCTACGCCTCCTGGGGTATCGGTGTCGCCGAGAACAGCGAGCACAAGGCCGAGGCCTTCAAGCTGGTGCAGTTCCTGATGAGCAAGGATGTCAACTCGCAGCTGTCCTCGGTGGCCAAAGCGTTCCCGGGCAACAAGGAGTCGGTGCCGGACTACGTGCAGTCCGACGCGCTGATGAAGAAGGCGTTCGACATCTACCAGAGCGGCTACCCGGCCAACGAGTTCGTCGGCCTGCCCGCCGCCGAGGACCTGATGCGCACCTTCGACACCGAACTGCAGGCGGTGCTGTCGGGTGACGAGTCCACCACCGACGGCCTCCAGAAGGTCCAGCAGGCCTGGTCCGAGAAGTTCTGACCGGCTGATCCCACCGGGCCGGCCGCCCGTCCCCTCCCGGGGGCGGGCGGCCGCCCAGGGCCGCACTCGCAATCGTCTGGAGGACCAAGATGGCAACGGCGACATCTGATGTCACACAAGCGGTGCACCGGGTGCCGCCTGCGCCCGGTAAGGCGGCCGCGGGACGGACCCCGCGCCGGCGCAAGAATCTGACCCCTTGGGCGTTCCTGTCGCCCACCGTCCTGTTGATGCTCGTCCTGATGTTGGTACCGATCGTCATGGTGATCGTGTACTCGCTGAAGAACAACGTCATCATGACCCGCAAGTCCGAGATCATCGGGCTCGGCAACTACGGCGAGATCCTCACCGACCCGATTTTCCTCAAGGCCCTGATGAACACGGTGATCTTCACCGTGACCAGCGTCGTGGCGCACCTCGTCCTCGGGCTGACGTTCGCGATGATGCTGAACTCGCCCCTGCTGTCGAACGCCACCCGGGCGGTCTTCCGGGTCATCTACTTCCTGCCCTGGTTGTTCACCGTCGCGGTGATCGCCGTGCTGTGGCGGCTCATCCTGAGCCCCAACGGTGTGCTGAATTACATCCTGCAGCAGTGGGGTCTGATCAGCGAGAAGGTGGAATGGCTCTCGTCGCCCTCCACCGCATTGATCGCGGTCACCTTCATCAACATCTGGGCCGGTTACCCGTTCTACATGGTCAGCCTGCTGGCCGGCCTCCAGGGTATTCCCAGGGACCTGTACGAGGCGGCCCGCGTCGACGGGGCCACCGCCCGGCAGCAGTTCTTCAACGTCACCATTCCGCAGTTGCGACCGATCATCATCAGCATGGCGATGCTCGACGTCATCTGGACGTCCCAGCAATTCGCTTTGATCTGGATGACCACCGGCGGTGGACCCGGCACCAGTACCGAGATGCTGTCCACCTACACGTACAAGCTCGCGTTCAGCGAGTACGAGTTCTCCCTGGCGTCCACCAGCGCGGTCATCGTCTTCCTGCTGTCGATGGTGCTGGCCTTCTGGTACGCCCGTCACCAGAAGGCGCGGGACTGACATGACCACCATCACCTCGACTGCGCCGTCCGGCGGCGGTGTCCGGCAGAATCGCCCCGCCTCGCACTGGCCGGCGAAGATCGCCCTGCTGGCCGGGCTGACCGTCGGAGCGCTGTTCGCCGGTCTGCCCGTGCTCTGGATGCTCTCGAACTCGTTCAAGTCCAACACCGAGATCTTCTCGCTGCCACCGAGTCTGATCACCGACTCGTTCTCGTTCTCGGCCTACACCTCGATCCTGACCGACTCGACGAAGCTGCGGTTCTTCCTCAACAGCTACGTCATCGCGCTGAGTGTGACCGCTCTGACCCTGCTGGTGTCGCTCTTGGCCGCGTACGCGTTCAGCCGCTACGAGTTCCGGGGCAAGAAGGCCCTCAGCGTCCTGATCGTCAGCGTGCAGGCCATCCCGCCGATCACCCTGCTGGTGCCCTACTTCGGATTGATGGTCGTACTGAAGCTGTACAACACCTACCCGGGTCTGATCCTGACGTACATGGTGTTCACGCTGCCGTACGCCATCATCATGATGACCGGGTATTTCAACACCCTGCCCAAGGAATTGGACGAGGCCGTCCGCGTCGACGGCGGCGGGCCATTGGTCGCGCTGTTCCGGGTGTTGGTTCCGATCTCGATCCCCGGCATCATCTCGGTGTCCGTCTACACGTTCATGATCTCGTGGAACGAGTTCCTGTTCGCACTCACCCTGACCAAGACCGAGGACATGCGCACCGTCCCGGTCGGGATCCAGCTGCTGATGGGCCAGCACTCGTACGAATGGAACGAGATGATGGCCATGAGCGTGTTGGGCAGCATTCCCGTGCTGTTGTTGTTCCTGATTTTCCAGCGGTATTTCATCGGAGGCATGACCTCCGGCTCGGTCAAGAGCTGACCGCGCGCTCCATCAACATCCACGAAAGAGGACAGCTGTGCTGATCGACGGCAAGAAGATGCTGGACGTCGCGAACGAGAACAACTTCGCGGTCCCGGCTTTCAACATCAGCGACTGGGCGATGGCGGGTGGCATCTTCGACATCAGCGAGGAGCGGGAGGCGCCGCTCATCGTCGCCATCCACCCGGACGAGCTGGCCCACACCGGTCAGGAGCTGACCCGGGCCATCATCGAGCGGGCGCACCGCTCGTCGGTGCCGGTCGCCCTGCACTGGGACCACGGCGCCACCACGGAGCAGATGCTGACCGCCATCCGCACCGGGTTCACCTCGGTGATGCTGGACGGTTCGATGTCGCCGTTCGAGGAGAACATCGCCCGCACCAAGGCCGCCGTCGACGTCGCCCACCCGGTCGGCATCTCGGTCGAGGGTGAGCTCGGGACCATCGGCAAGACCGACAGCGAGGCCGAGGACGGCGCCGCCACCATCGTGTACACCGACCCGGCCGACGCCAAGGCGTTCATCGAGGCCACCGGGGTCGACAGTCTGGCCGTGGCCATCGGCACCTGCCACGGCATCTACCCGTCCTGGATGAAGCCGGAGCTGCGCCTGGACCTGCTGGAGCAGATCAAGGCCGCGGTGGGCATCCCGCTGGTGCTGCACGGCGGGTCCAACAACCCGGACGCCGAGATCGGCCAGTCGGTCAAGCTCGGCATCAACAAGATCAACATCTCCAGTGACATCAAGGTCGCCTACCACGACAAGATGCGCGAGGTGCTGGCCGATACGTCCCTGCGCGAGCCGAACTCGATCCAGCCGCCGTGCATCGCGGCGATGAAGGTCGTCGCCGCGCACAAGATCGAGCTGTTCGACGCGGCCGGCAAGGCCACCCTGTACTGATCTGTCGGTAGACGGATCGCCGCGAAGAGGGAGCGACGCATGAGCACGGAGGGCAGCGCGGCCACCACGGGCCGCGCTCCCCTCGACCCGGCCGCCCGGATCGTTCTCGGTCTTGGCGGTACGGTCGACTGGGAGATCGACTGGGACGCGGGAATTGTCCAGCGGCTGGCCGACCAGCACGCCGTCACTGTCGAAGAGCTGGACCCGTGGATCCCGATCACCGACGAACGCACGCTCGTCCGAGCAGTGCTCGGGTTCCTGCGCACCGGCGGCGGCGGCGAGCGGTTCGTGGCCAGCCCGGCCGTCCTCGAGGCCTTCGGTGAGCACTTCGACTACCGGATCACCTTGGGCGGCACCGGGGTCCGCGCCGCGCTGGCCATGAGCCGGCTCGGCGTGACCAGCACCCTGCACCTGGTCAGCATCAACGACCACGTGCGGCGGCTGCTGCCGGCCGGGTGCCGGTACGTCAGCAGCGCGACCGCCGACAGCTCCGAGCCGCATGTCATCGTGCAGTTCCCCGCGGGGGCCAGCGTGCGGGTGGGGGACCAGGTGGTGACGGCTCAGCACCCGAACCGCGTCATCCTGGTCAACGACCCGCCCAACCGCGACCTGCGGCTGAGCCCGGAGCTGACCGAGCTTCTCGCCGACGCTGCGGTTTTCGAGATCTCCGGGCTGAACACCATCGTGGGCCGGTCTGTGCTCGACGATCGGATCGCCCGGCTCCGGTCCGACGCCCGGGCCGTCCCGGCGGGTGGGGTGGTGTTCTACGAGGACGCCGGGTTCCACGACCGATCGCTGCACCGGGCCGTGCTCGACGGGCTGGTCGACGTGGTCGACGTGATCAGCATGAACGAGGACGAGTTGGCCGAGCACGTCGGCCGGGACATCGATCTGCTCGATCCCGCGCAGGTGGCCGCGGCGCTGGCCGATCTGCACGCGGCCATCCCGGCCCCGGCGGTGGTGGTGCACACCAAGTACTGGGCGATGGCCTGCGGGCCACAGGCCGAGCGCTGGGCGGACGCC
Organism: Nakamurella flava; assembly: GCF_005298075.1. NCBI lineage: Bacteria > Bacillati > Actinomycetota > Actinomycetes > Nakamurellales > Nakamurellaceae > Nakamurella > Nakamurella flava. The sequence goes on along the minus strand of NZ_SZZH01000005.1, from coordinate 37,790 downwards.
GTCCGCGGCGGCGTCATCATGGCGGGCACCCGGTTCACCCACGGGGACGACTTCACCCCGGACGACTACCGGCGCACCGCGGACGGTCCGGTCCACGAGCCCGGCGCCGCAGCGTCGACCGCGGCCGTCGAGGTGCTGGCCGATCGCGGCATCCCGGCAGTGGCGGTCCCAGCGTTCGTGCTGCGTCCGCAGAGACCCACCACTATCGGGCTCGGTGACTCCTTCGTTGGCGGGTTCGTGGCCGCGGTCGCGTCCGCCCCGGCCCCGGTCGGTGGATGACTTCTGACCCTACGAACATGGACAGGTTCGCCGGCCCCGGTCAGGGCCGACGGGCCAGCCAGAGCGTCCGCCGGCTGCGGACGTGGACGGAGCGCAGGACGTCGGGTGGCCCCATCAGATCCAGAACCAGGGCCCGCAACCGCTCCCGGTCGGAATCACGGGTCTGCTGACCGCGGCCACCGCGTCGCTCGCCGCCAGCACGATCAAGTGGTGCAGCTCGGCGTCCAACTCCAGCAGGCGCGGCAGAAGGTCCGTCGAGTGCCCGTGACCCGCGTGTGTCGTCATACCCGTCACCCCACCCTGCGCAGGTCAGCGGTCGCCGAGTCGCCTCGATTCCTGCGGGCCGACTCGCCCGCGGCGGTACCCTGCGAAGTGATCGCCGCCATGCGGCCCTACCGGCAGGGAGACACAGCCGTGGCCACGGATGCCGCATTCGACGCCCTCGCCGATCCGGTGCGGCGGTCGATCCTGGATCTCCTCTCGCGTCACGACAGTCGCACCGCCGGTGAGATCGCTGACGCCATCGACTCGGTGGGTCGGACGGCAGTGTCGAGTCATCTGCGGGTGCTCCACACGGCCGGACTGGTCAGCGAGCGGCGTGATGGCCGGTTCCGACACTATTCGCTGTCGACCGAGGGGCCGATGCGCGACGTGATCGGCCTGTTGCAGGGCCTGCTGCAGAACTCGCTCGACGACGCCGATGCCGTCGCCCCATCGAGGTCGAGTCGCGGCACTCGGTCAGCCTGACCCGCGCACAGCCATGGGCAAGGTCGTGGTGTCGGCGCGACGGCACACTCCGGTGCGCCGCACCGAGCTGTTCTCCCGCTTCGGGTCGGGGGACGCCGGTGGCTGGCTGTTCGACTGCAGTTGCGATGTGGTGGAACCGGGCGCCGCGATCATGCTGTCCCTGCCGATCGACGGTCAGACCGGGGGCCCGGTCGTCGTGTTCGGCCGGATCGGCCGCATCCGTTACCCGTCCCTGATCGAGATCCAGCACGATCAGCCCTGGCGGGGGCGGCTGGTGGTGCGGATGACCGACGACCCTGACGGCACCCTCGTCACCCTGCAGGAGGAACTGGATGAGGAGGGGCTCCGCTGGTTGATGCGCCGACGCGGACACGTGTTGCGGCACGCGTCCTCCCGGACCACTCCGCTGGGCCTGCTGACCAGTAAGTCTGGATCCGGCAGTCTCTTCGGAGCCGCGGTCGACGGCATGGCTGCGCTGGCGGTCGACGAGATCAACGCCGAGCGACGGCACGGGACGGCGCCGATCGAGCTGCTGGTCGGCGACGATGCGACCGATTCCGCGACCGGCGTGGCCGAAGCGCGGCGGCTGGCGGCTTCGGGTTGCCGCACCATCCTGGTGGCCACCGCTTCCCACACCTACCGAGCGGTCGCGCAGGCACTGCGGGGCACCGGGGTCCTGCTGGTGTACGCGATCATGAACGAGGGGTCCGGTGCGGGTCGGCTCCAGATCCAGCTCGGTGAGCGCCCGCTGGATCAGATCCGCACGGCGGCACCGGAACTGATGCGACGCAGCGACGGTCGCCGGTGGTTCCTGGCGGGCAACGACTACATCTGGCCAAGAGCCATGCACCGCACCGCGCGTCGCGTCCTCCCCGGCCAAGGTGGACAGATTGCCGGCGAGGCACTGGTTCCTCTGGGCAGCGTGGATTTCACCAGGGTGATCGAGGCGCTGCACGCCTCGGACGCCGATCTGCTGCTGTCGACTTTCGTCGGCCAGGATTCGGCGGTGTTCCAACGGCAGTTGCACGCCGCCGGTCTGAGCGACCGGTACGTGACGCTGGCTCCGGCCCTCGACGAGTCGACCCTCGCCCGCATCGGCGTGGCGGCCAGCCGCGGCGTGCATGCGGTGTCCGGTTACGTGGGCACGCTCCAGACCCCGGCGAACGTCGACCTGCAGCGTCGGTATCGCGAGCGCTTCGGACCGTGGGCGGCGCCGCTGTCCACTCTGAGCGAGGCCGTCTACGAGGCGATCCTGCTCTGGTGGACGGCGGCGCGCGCGGTCGGGGTCGACGATCCGGTGGCGATCGCCGACACGTTGCGGTCGGGTAGCCATGACCTGCCCCGCGGCCGGGTCGTCCTGGACGGCCACGGCCGGGTGTCCCAGCGGATGAGGTTCTCGCGCGCGGCCGGTATCGCGTTACAGACACTGCAGCCAGGTTAAATTCATGTCAATGCGTCGCTACATGTTGACGCATGGCCCGGTGCCGTCCTACGTTCCCCGACATGCCTGTCCCCCCACTCGATTCCGCCGGGCTCGCCGCCTTCGACGAGCACTACCGCTTCGGCCTGTCGGCCGCCGACCAGGACGAGTTCCTTCCCGCCGTCAATGGGTCGTTCGCCTCGTCCCATGCGGTGGAGCAGCTGTACCGGGCCAGCGCCCCGCAGGCTCCGGAGCGTGCGTGGCAGACACCGTCCGAGAACCCCTACGGGGCCTGGTATGTCACGACATCAATCACCGACACTGCCGAGGGCCCGCTGGCCGGCCGCACCGCGGCGATCAAGGACAACGTCATGGTGGCCGGGGTCCCCATGATGAACGGGTCGCGCACGGTCGAAGGTTTCGTACCCGTCCGCGACGCCACCGCCGTCTCCCGGCTGCTGGCCGCCGGGGCCGAGATCGCGGGCAAGTCGGTCTGTGAGGACCTCTGCTTCTCCGGCGGCAGCTTCACGTCCCATCCCGCGCCGGTGCGCAACCCCTGGGACGAGACCCGCAATGCCGGGGGGTCCTCCAGTGGCAGCGCGGCTCTGGTGGCCGGCGGGGTGGTCGACATCGCGCTCGGTGGCGACCAGGGCGGCTCCGTCCGCATTCCCAGTTCGTTCTGCGGAACCGTCGGGCACAAACCGACTTTCGGTCTGGTGCCGTACACCGGGGCGTTCCCCATCGAGCGCACCATCGACCATCTGGGGCCCATCACCCGGACCGTGGCCGACGCCGCGCTGATGCTGGGCGTGCTGGCGGGCGCTGACGGGTTCGACCCGCGACAGCCGGAAGGGGTCGCCGGCGCGGACTACGTCGCCGCGCTGGAGCGGCCGGTCACCGGCCTGCGGGTGGGCGTCGTCCGGGAGGGTTTCGGCCTGTCCAACTCCGACCCCGCGGTCGACGCCGCCGTCCGCGACGCCGTGGGCGTCCTGGAGTCCCTCGGCCTGGTCGCCCAGGAGGTGTCCATCCCCTGGCACACCGACGCCATGCACGTGTGGAACGTCATCGCCACCGAGGGGGCGGCGTACCAGATGCTCGATGGCAACGCCTACGGCATGAATTCCGAGGGTCTCTACGATCCCGAGCTGATCGAGCACTACGGTCGGCAACGGCTCACGGCAGGCGTGCACCTGTCCAAGACGGTCAAGCTGGTCGGTCTGTCCGGTCGGCACACCTTCCTGACCGGCGGTGGCCGCTACTACGCCATGGCGCGCAACCTGGCCCTGGACGTCCGCGCGGCCTACGACCGGGCGCTCGCCGAGTTCGACGTCCTGGTGATGCCGACACTCCCGTACACAGCGCGCAGTATCCCCGCCGCGGACATCTCGCTGAGCACCTATCTCGACGTCGCCCTGTCGATGGTGGTCAACACGGCGCCCTTCGACGTCACCGGCCACCCGGCCTGCTCGGTACCGACCGCCCTGGTCGGCGGGCTGCCGGCCGGTCTGATGATCATCGGCTCGCGATTCGACGACGCCACCGTTCTGCAGGTCGCCCACGCCTACGAACAGGCCCTCGGCGGCTTCCCCGCCCCCGCCGGGTCGGCCGCCCCCGCACTCGCCCGCTGAAAGCCCTGGTAACGCTCACAGAAGGACGACCATGACCACTGCACAGCAACCGCTCGCCCGCCGCGTCCTGCCGGCCGTCGCCGTCCCCGCATGGGCATGGGCGCTGACCCTGCTCGCGCTGTTCACCCTGTACCTGGTCACCCAGGACAATGGCGCGGTCCTGGCGCAGGCCGGCGACGTCGCGCACGAGTTCTTCCACGACGCGCGCCACGCCCTGGGCATGCCATGTCACTGACCCAGGTCCCGCCCTTCGGGCAGCTCCTCGGTCGGTTCGCGCTTGCCGGGGTGATCGCGGGGGCGGCGGCAGCGGCCTTCCAGCTGCTGGTCACGGAACGGACCATCGCACCGGCGCTCGCCCTCGAGGAGCTGCGCTCGGAAACCGGCCACGACCATTCCCACGAGGACATGTTCAGCCGCACCACCCAGGAGATCGGCGGTGTGCTGGGCGTCGTCATCGCCGGCGTGGTGTTCGCGGTGGTCGTCGGCTCGGTCTTCGCGCTCGTGCGGCACCGGCTGCCCGGTGGCACCGATGGTGCCCGGACGGCCGTGCTGGCCGCCGTCGGATTCGGCGTCTTCGCCCTGCTGCCGGCGCTCAAGATCCCGGCGAACCCGCCCGCGGTCGGAGACCCGGTCACCGTCGGGATCCGGACCGCGATCTACGGCGCCGTGCTGGTCTGCGGGATCGTCATCGCCCTGGCCGTGGCCGCTCTCGTCGGCGCCCTACGGGCCCGCGGGTCAGCCGGCGGTGCGGTTGCCGCCGCGGCCCTCGGCCTGGTCGTCGTCCTCGTGACCGTCGTCATGGTCGCGTTGCCCGACAGCCCCGACACCATTTCCGCGGACGTGCCGGCCGCCGTGGTCTGGAATTTCCGACTCGCCTCACTGGGCCAGCTGGCCGTGCTGTGGGCGGTGCTCGGCGTCGCCGCCGGCTGGTTGGTCGATCGACTCACCATCCCGTCCACCCCGTCCCCCGCGGACGTCACACGAGGAGTGCCTGCGTGAACGGAGTTTTCGACCTCGGCGGAACGGACGGGGTGGGCCCCGTCGTCGTCCCGGACGAGGAACCGGTCTTCCGGGCCGACTGGGAGAAGAGCGTCTTCCCCATGTTCGCCCTGTGCTTCCGCGCCGGGTTCTTCGGGGTGGACGAGTTCCGCCACGGCATCGAGCACATCGACCCGGCGGTGTACCTCAAGTCGCCCTACTACGAGCACTGGGTGCACACGGTGGAGTACCACGGGGCGCGCACCGGCAAGCTCGATCTGGCCGAGCTCGACCGCCGCACCCAGTACTACCTGGAGAATCCGGACGCCCCGCTCCCCGAGCACGAGGACGATCCGGAGCTGCTGGCGTTCATCAACGCCGTCGTCCCGGCCGGTGCCTCGGCCAAGCGGGAGAGCGACAAACCGGCGCGTTTCGCGGTCGGCGACACGGTGCGGGTGAGCCGCGGCGCCCCCGTCGACCACACGCGCAAGGCCCGGTACATCCGTGGCGCGGTCGGCGAGATCGTCCTCGCGCACGGCGTTTTCATCTACCCCGATACCGCCGGTAACGGCCGCGGCGAATGCCCCGAGCATGTCTACACCGTGCGTTTCGACGCCACGGAGCTGTGGGGCAGCGAGGGTGCGGAGCCGAACGAATCGGTCTACTTCGACGTGTGGGACCCGTACATCGAACTCGTCGAAGCGGCCACCAAGGAAAGGACATCGGCATGAGCTCGCACACCCGTACCCCGGCGGAGATCGCCGCTCGGGTCAAGGCTCTGGAATCGATGCTCATCGAAAAGGGCATCATGACCAGTCAGGCCGTCGACCGGATGGTCGAGATCTACGAGAACGAGGTCGGCCCGCAGCTGGGTGCGGCGGTGGTGGCCAAGGCCTGGGTCGATCCCGAGTTCAAGACCCGGCTCCTGGCCGATGCCTCGGAGGCCTGCGCCGAGCTCGGCATCGGTGGCCTGCAGGGTGAGGACATGGTGGTGGTGGAGGACACCGACACCGTGCACAACGTCATCGTCTGCACGCTGTGCTCGTGCTACCCGTGGCCGGTGCTGGGCCTGCCGCCGAACTGGTACAAGGACCCGCAGTACCGGGCGGCCATCGTCCGTGAGCCCCGCAAGGTGCTGCGGGAGAGCTTCGGCTACAGCATCTCCGACGACGTCGAGATCCGGGTGTGGGACTCCAGCAGCGAGATGCGCTACTGGGTACTGCCCCCGCGCCCGGCCGGCACCGAGGACCTGTCGGAGGAGGAGCTGGCCCAGCTGGTCACCCGGGACAGCATGATCGGCGTCGGCCCGCTGGCGGGAGCATCGCGGTGACCACGACCGCTCGCACCCGCATCCGGCCGGACGCGACCGAGCTGGGCGACGCCCGACGTCGAGTGGAAAAGCTCGTCTGCGGGCTGCCCGGCGCCCCCGACGGCGAGGCCTCGTTCTCCGAACCGTGGGAGATACGCGCCTTCGCCATCGCGGTCGCGGCCTACGACGCCCGGCAGTTCGAGTGGGCGGAGTTCCAGTTGTCGCTGATCGAGTCCATCCGCGCCTGGGAAGCCGATGGCGGATCCGAGGCCGGCGAGCCGTGGTCCTACTACGAACACTGGCTCGCTGCTCTGGAGGACCGCCTCTCGGGATCGGGGCTGCTCAGCGAGGCCGAACTGGACGGCAGGACGGCCGTCGTCCTGGCCACGCCACCCGACCGCGACCATCACCACGCGCACCTGGAGCCGGTGTGCGTCGACCCTGCCCGGGTCGCCTGACCGCCGCGCCGCGGACGATTCCCCACGGACACGGATGCCACGATGCTGCGGTGAGCTCCCACCTTCGCCGCCGCGCCGGTCTTCTCGTCCTTCTGGTGACGGTGATCGCCGGGCTGCTCGTGCACCGGGCGCTGCCGGCGAGCCCCGTCACCGACATCGCCGGTGACGCCCTCTACACCGTGGCCGTCTACGCGGGGCTGGTGTCGCTGTTCCCGACACTGGCCCCGCGGATCGTCGCGCTGCTCGCCGGAGGGTGGAGCGTGGCGGTGGAGCTGTTCCAGGCCACCGGGATCCCGGTGGAGCTGGCCCGCCGGTTCCCACCGGCCGCGCTGGTGCTCGGCACCGGTTTCAACGCCCGGGATCTCGTGGTCTACGTGATGGCGGCCACCGCGGCCCTGGCCGTCGACCTCCGGCTCACCCACCGGGCACTGCGCCACCGGACCGTCCCGGGCCGGTCGATCAGTCGTTGACCGACCGGCCCGACCGGCGTCAGTTCAGGGCGCGGGTGGTCGCCGGCAGCACCCCGCCGCCGACGATGTCGGTCGCGGCGTCCTGCAGGGCGGTGAGTGCGACGCGCTGGGTGAACGGCCCGGTGGACACCCGGGCCACTCCCAGCTCCTGCAGTTCGGAGGCCGGCAGGGCGGCACCGGGCGGGCTGATCAGCGTGAGCTTGCGCTCGCCGAGCGCGGACGCGACCTGGCGGATCTCCTCGCGGTCGACCAGCCGGGGGACGAACACCACCGGGGCGCCGGCGTCCAGGAAGGCCTTTCCCCGGCGGATGGCCTCGTCGACCAGCCCCTGACGGTCGGCGTCCGGCGCGGCCTTGACGAACACGTCGGTCCGGGCGTTGAGGACGAAGTCGATGCCGGCGGCCCGACCGGCGGCCATCACCGCCTCCACATGGGCGACGGCTTCGTCCAGCGGACGCATCTGATCCTCCAGATTGGCCCCGACCACCCCGACCTCGATGGCCCGGGCGGCCGTTCGTCCGGGATCGCCGTAGCCGGCCTCGAAATCCATCGAGACGGGAATGTCGACGGCCTGCACGACGCGCCGCACCATGTCCAGGTGCAGCTCGAGGGGAATGTTCTCGCCGTCCTCGTAGCCGAAGGTGGCGGCGATCGAATGGCTGGCGGTGGCCAGCGCCTTGACGCCGGGGACATCGGCGACGACGCGGGCGGAGATGACGTCCCAGACGTTGGCCAGGACCAGGATCTCCGGGTCCGTGTGCAGATCCAACAGGGTGCGGGCGCGGGTGGCGAGGTCGGTCATGGCCCGACGGTAACCCGGTGGCCACCCGTCTAATCCGGGGTTCCCGGAGCCTGCCGGCCCATCGCCGGACCCAGAGATGGATCCGTGCGACGGGCCGACGCTGGCCGGCTCAGCCCGGGTCCCCGACCCCTCAACGGGAACCCGGCGACCGTGGCCGACATGCGGCCCCCCGTCACCGCATTCCGTCATTCGGAGCCGACCGGCGCCCGGATGGGACATATCGAGCACATTTCTGCGCCGACTTCGCCAGGCCGGGCCGACGACGTCAGTGGCGCAGACCGATCCGCGCGTACAGCCGGCGCAGCGGCGCCGGGGCCCACCAGTTCCACTCACCCAGCAACGTCATCGTCGCCGGCACCAGCAGGCAGCGGACGACGGTCGCGTCCACGGCGACGGCCACCGCGAGGGCGACACCGGTCTGCTTGATGACCAGCAGCTGGCCGGCGACGAACCCGGAGAACACCAGCACGACGATGAGCGCGGCCGAGGTGATGATGCGTCCGGACTTCTGCAGACCCCGGACGACCGCCTCGTCGTTGGGCACCCCGGCGTCCCGGAACTCCTTGATCCGGGCCAGCAGGAAGACCTCGTAGTCCATGGCCAGACCGAAACCCATGGCCAGCACCAGCACCGGGATGATCGACTCGACCCCGCCGGTGGAGGCGAAGCCGAGCAGGTCCTCGCCGTGGCCGTCCTGGAAGACCCAGACCAGCACGCCGATCGACGCCCCGAGCGAGATCACGTTCATCAGCAACGCTTTGAGCGGGATGAGCAGCGACCCGGTGAGCAGGAAGAGCAGGACGAACGTGGCCAGCACGACGACCGCGGCGGCCAGCGGTGCGTCAGCGGCCAGCGCAGCGGTGAAATCGACCAGGAACGCGGTCGACCCCGTGACGTCGAACGCCACCCCGCCCGGCACGGTGCCGGCGTCCCGTTCGGCCCGCAGGGTCTGCACCGCGGCGCGTGCGTCCGTTGAACCCGGGTCCGGGATGGTCATCACCACGGCGAAGGTCGACACCGGCGCGTCACCCGCACCGACGGCCCGGGGCGGCGTCACCGCCCGGACACCGGGGAGCGTCGCCGTTCGTTCGGCCACCCCGGCCAACGCCTGCGGACCGACCGGCGCCACCACCTGGAAGGCCGGGATGGCGGCGGCCGGGTAATCGGCGGTGAGTTCGTCGAAGAACTGCCGGTCCGGGGCGCTGGGCGGCAGGAGTTCCACCCCGGAGTTGCGGACCTCCAGTCGCAGCGCCGGGGCGGCCAGCAGTCCGAGCAGCACCACCACCCCGACCAGCACCAGCACGGGACGGCGCTGGGTGCGGCGGGCCAGCCGGGAGAAGAAGCCCTCGTCCGGCGGGACGTCCCCGAACCGGGTGGTCAGCGACCGAAGTCCCGGGACCCGGGTGAGCAGGCCCGGTCGCAGCATGCGCCGCCCGGCCAGCGCCAGGACGGCCGGGATGAGGGTGAGGGAGACGAGCAGCGCGACCGCGACGACGCTCACCCCGGCGGCCCCGACCGCCCGGAGCAGCGGGGCTCGGAAGACCAGCAGGCCGGCCAGGCTGATCGCGACCGTCACGCCGGAGAACAGCACCGTCCGGCCGGCGGTCGCCATCGTCGCGGCCAGCGCGTCGGTCCGCGCGGTCGCGGTGGCCCGGGTACGGGTGGCGGCCAGCTGGTCGCGCAGCTCCTCGCGGTAGCGGGACACGATGAGCAGGCCGTAGTCGATCGACAGACCCAGCCCGAGGACGGTGACCACGTTGACGACGCTGGCGTCGAGGTCGAGCACGTACGAGAAGCCGAGCAGCGCCACCAGCGCGCCGGCGATGGACGCGACGGCTCCGACGATCGGCATCCCGGCGGCCAGGAACCCGCCGAACACCAGCACCATCACGAACAGGCTGAGCGGCAGGGCGATGAGTTCGCCGGACACCAGGTCCTTCTCGACCTGCCGGGTGATGGTGTCGAACAGGAGGGAGCCGCCGCCGACCTGCGCGCTCGACCCCGGGACGGCCGCGGCGAGTTCGACGCCCAGCTGGTCCAGGCGTTGCTCGACGGCGTCCTGTGTCGCGTTCCGGGTGGTCCGGTCGAGGTCGCCGTCCAGGGTCGCCGTCACCAGGAAACCGGATCCGTCGGCCGCGACCAGGGCCGCCCGGGCCGCTTGAGCGGTCGGGTCGGCCCCCGATTCCGGACCGATCGCGAGCGGTTGATCGACCCGGGCCACGCCGTCGATCGCCCCGATCGCTTCGGCGGCCGCGACCACCGTGGGGGCCGCGGCCTGCACGGCGGTCGAGTCGAACGGGGCGTCACGGACCAGCAGGGTCACCGACGGCCCGTCGGTGGCGCGTTCGTCCAGCAGATCCCGACCGGCGGAGGCCTCACCGGAGACGCTGGGTTCGCCGGTGGCCAGCCGGGCGAACAGACCCTCGCCCACACCGCCGACGGCCAGGGTGAAACCGAGGGCGGTCGCGACGACCCACAGCACGACGACGAGCCCGGCGTGGCGGGCGATCCAGCGACCGAGGCGAGCCAGCACCGGCTGATCGTGCCACCACCGGCCTGCCGTCGGACCGTCGTGGTTCCGTGACCGGCACAGCCACGGCACAGCGTCCGAACAGCTCCCGTCCGGGCAGCTCGCGCATCGTCATCGGTGCCGGCCCACGCCCCAGCCGGCCCGCGGATCCGACGTCCGCGCCACCCAGCCTCGAGGAGTCCCGATGACGACCCGCCCCACCTATCAGGGCCGCACCCTGCCGTTCCCGGACGAGGAGGTCGTCGACCAGGGCCTCCAGTTCGACCTCGGCACGTTGCTCGGCCGGCGTCGCCTGCTCAAGGTGATGGGGCTGGGCGCGGTCGGCGTCGGGCTGGCCGCGTGCGGCGGCGGGGCCTCCGGATCGGCGAGCGCCGCCTCGACCACCGCTGCCAGCAGCGCCGCCACCGGGACGCTCACCGAGATCCCGGACGAGACCAACGGTCCCTACCCGGCCGACGGCACCAACGGTCCGGACATCCTGGAGCAGAGCGGCGTGGTCCGCAGCGACATCCGTTCCAGCTTCGGCACGTCGACCACCACTGCCGAGGGCATCCCGATGACCCTGCGCCTGACGGTCTTCAACCTGGAGGGCGGTCAGACCCCGTACGCCGGGGCCGCGGTCTACGTCTGGCACTGCAACCGGGCCGGGGAGTACTCGATGTACTCGAGCGGCCTGGAGAACGAGAACTACCTGCGTGGGGTGCAGATCGCCGACGCGTCCGGCGTGGTCGAGTTCACGAGCATCTTCCCGGCCTGCTACTCGGGTCGGTGGCCTCACGTGCATTTCGAGGTCTACCCGGACGAGGCCGGCATCACCGACCACGACAACGCCGTCTCCACCTCGCAACTCGCGTTCCCGCAGGACGTCTGCGACACCGTCTACGCCACCAGCGGGTACGAGCAGTCGGTCGCGAACCTGGCCCAGCTCAGCCTGAGCACCGACAACGTCTTCAGCGACGACTCCGCCGCGCACCAGCTCGCGACCGTCACCGGTGACGTGACGAAGGGTTACGTGGTGTCGCTGGACGTCGGGGTCGACGCCGGCACGGCGCAGACCGGTGGGTCGGCACCCGGTGGCTCCGGTGGTCAGGGCGGCATGGGCGCCCCGCCGAGCGGGATGGGCGCCCCGCCCAGTCGCTGACCCTCAGGCCAGCCCCAGCTCCTGCAGTTCGCGTCGCACCGCCGCGTCCTGGTCGGTGAGGAAGTCACCGAACTCGGTGCCGGTGAGGAACGCGTCCTGCCAACCGTTCTCGGCCAGCTGCTGCTGCCAGCCGGGGGAGGAGTGCAGGTTGGTGAACAGCGCGACGAACCGCTGCCGGGTGGCCTGCGGAATGCCCGGCGGCGCCACCACGCCCCGCCAGTTCGTGAACGCCACGTCGTAGCCGGCCTCCCGCAGCGTCGGGGCGTCGACGGACGACAGCCGCTGCGTCCCCGAGGTGGCCAGCACCCGTAGTTGCCCGGAACGGACCTGCTCGAGGACCTCCCGCGGGCCGGACACGGCGGCGTCGATCGACCCGTCGAGCAGCGCGGGCAGCAGTTGGCCGCCGCCCTCGTGCGGCACGTAGCCGACATCCGTGGCCGGGATGCCGGCCGCCCGGGCCAGCTGCAGCAGCATGAGGTTGTCGGTGCCGCCGGGGATGGAGCCGCCGCCGATGCGCAGGCCGGCGCCGCGCAGCCGCCAGTCGGCCACGAGCTCGTCGAGCGTCCGGTACGGCGAGGCGGCCCGGACCAGGACGACCTCGGGTTCGGTGATCAGCCGGGCGATCGGCACCACCCGGGTGACCCGGGCGGGGCTGTTACCGGTGATGCTGGCGGCCACCACCCCCAGACCCATGAGCATGAGCAGGTCGCTGTTCCCGGACTCCTGCACCATCCGGGTCAGGCCCACGGCGCCGCCACCGCCGGCCACGTTGAACACCTCGGGGTGGTCGACGATGCCCTCGGAGTCCAGCAGTTCCGCGGCGATCCGCGCGGTGACGTCGTAGCCGCCGCCGGCGTTGCTGGGCACCAGGATCCGCAACGGCGGGTAGGCGTCGGTCGCGCATCCGCCGGCAACGGACAGCAGGACCGCCAGCAGCACGGCGAACCGCCGCATCCGCCGTCGGGTGGGATGCTTCCCGGACGGGCCGGCCGGCGACGGTGGACTCACCCGTCCACTATCTCCGGACGGCGGCGACGGCGCGTCCCTGCGACGGGCCGCCGTGCCGATCGGGCGGCGAGGGAGGCGGCGATGGCGACGCGGTTGTCCTGGCGCCGCGCGCTCCCACGAACCCTGGCCGGCACGTTCCTCGTCCTGCAGTTGGTGGTGATCGCGCTGGTGCTGGCGGTGGCCGGGTTGGTCTCGGTGCGCCAGGCCGTGGCCCAGTTCGCCGACTCCAGTGGCAGCCGGGTGCTCGGGGCGGCCGAGAACCTGGCGGCGAATCCCCTGGTGCGGGCGGGCTTCTCGGTGCCCGACCCGGCCGGTCAGCTCGCCCCGGTGGCCGAGTCGGTCCGCATCCAGTCGGGGGCCTCGCTCGTCCTGCTGGCCGACCCCGGGCGCCAGGTGGTCGCCGGCACCGACCCCTCCCTCGTCGGCACCGAGCTGACCCTGCCGGACAGTCGCGTCTGGTCCGGACGGTCGTGGGACGGCGACGTCACGCTCGACGGACCCCAGCTGCTGGCCGCGGCGGCCCCGATCTACGCCGAGGACGGTTCGGTCATCGGACTGGCTCTGGTGGCCGAGGAGTACCCGGGCACCTGGAGCCTGCTGGTCGCCGGCGTCCCCGAACTGCTCGGCCTCATCGCGCTGGCCGCGGCGGCCGGGGTGGCCGGGTCGCTGCTGCTGGCCCGCCGGATCAAACGGCAGACGCACGGCCTGGAACCGGCCGAGATCGCCGGGTTGGCCGACCAGCGGGAGGCGGTGCTGTACGGGATCCGCGAGGGCGTCCTCGGGGTGGACCCGGACGGCACGGTGACGGTGGCCAACGACGGTGCCCGCGAGCTGCTGGACCTGCCGGCCGACGTGGTGGGCCGCCGCGTCGACGATCTCGAGCTGCCCGCCGACCTGCACGACGTGGTCACCGGCGCCCGGGCCGGCAACGACCTCGTGGTCGTCCACGGCGACCGGGTGCTCGTCGTCAACCGCCGGGCCGCCCGCGGCGCCCGGTCGAGAACGACTGGCGGTGAGCAGGAATCGTCCCGCTGGGGCAGCGTGCTCACCCTGCGGGACCGGTCCGAGTTGATCGCCGTGCAGCGGCAACTGGGCGCGACCCGCAACGCGACGGACTCGTTGCGGGCCCAGACCCACGAGTTCGACAACCAGTTGCACGTCATCTCGGGGCTGCTGCAGCTCGGCGAGTACGACGAGGCCCGCGAGTACGTCGCCGGTCTGGCCCGCCGCCGGGCCGAGGCGGACGAGCAGATCGCCGCCCTGGTGGAGGATCCGGCGGTGGCCGCGCTGCTCGGGGCCAAGTCGAGCCTGGCCGCGGAGCGGCTGATCCGGCTGGATCTGCTGCCGGCGTCCCGGTGCCCGCGGCTGCCGCACGAGCTGTCGACGGACGTCGCGACCGTGCTGGGCAACCTCGTCGACAACGCGTTCGACGCGGTCGCCGACGTCGCCGAGGCCGTCGTGCAGGTCGAGATCACCGCGGACGACCACGTCGTGCGGGTGGTCGTCGCCGACAGCGGCCCCGGGCTGGCCCAGGGGGCGGCCGACCGCATCTTCGACCGCGGGTTCTCGACCAAGTCGGCCGCCGTGGTGGGCGGTCGCGGCGTCGGTCTGTCGCTGGTCCGTCGGGTCTGTCAGGACCGCGGTGGCTCGGTGGGCGTGGCCGCGGGAGCGCCACCCACCCCCGGTGCGTCGTTCACCGCGGTGGTGCCGCGCCGACGCCCGGCCGCGGGGGCGCCGGCCGGTTCGCCTCCGTCGGCCGCCGCACCCGCCGGGCCGTGGGGCGAGGTGGCGCATGGGTCAGAATGACCGGGTGGTCGATGACGACCCGCCGGCCGGCGGTCCCGCAGCAGATGCCGGTCCGACGTACTCCGTGGTGGTCGTCGACGACGACTTCATGGTCGCCCGCATCCACACGCGTTACCTGGGCGGCCGGCCCGGTTTCGAGGTGGTGGCCACGGTCCACACCGGCGCGGAGGCCCTGGCCGCGGTCGCCACCCTCCGTCCGGACCTGCTGTTGCTGGACGTCTACCTGCCCGACATGAGCGGCATCGACGTGCTGCGCCGGGTGCGGGCCGAGTTCCCCCAGGTCGACATCATCGTGGTGTCCGCGGCCCGCGAACTGGACACCGTCCGGGCCGCGGTGCAGGGCGGTGCGGTGTCCTACCTGATCAAGCCGTTCGAGTACGACGCCCTGGGCGAGCGGCTCGAGCACTTCCGGCAGACCCGTCGGCTGCTGGACGAGGCGGCCCGGGTCGATCTGCAGATCGAGCAGCAGCACGTCGACCGGCTCTTCGGCGTCACCCCGGCCGGCGGTGCGGCCGAGCAACCGGTGCCCAAGGGGCTCAGCCCGGAGACGGTGGGCGCGGTGCGCAGCCTGCTCACCCGCGACGAGGCGCTGTCGGCCAGCCAGGTCGCGGAACGGATCGGCCTGTCCCGGGTCAGCGCCCGGCGGTACCTGGAATACCTGGAGCGCACCGGGGCGGTCGTGGTCAGCCTGAAGTACGGTGCGGGTCGGCCGGAACGGCTGTTCCGGCTGCGGTGAGCCGGGCGGTCACGGCCGACGCCACCAGACCGTGGTGTCGGGCGGGACGGCCGCACCATCCGGCCAGGCGTCGCCGGGCGGGGCGCCCAGGCCCGGGCGCGAGGCCAGCACGATCTGCGCGCCGGCCGGCAGTCGGGTGCCGTCGTCGAAGGTGACCCAGCAGTGCAGGTCGCCGTCGCGGGTGGATCGCCGGAAGGCCAGCACGCCGGACGGCGCGGTCCCCTCCCAGGTCACCGGGCCGGCGTCGGCCCACCATTTGCGGCGCAGCGCCAATGACGTCCGGTACAGCGCGAGCATCGAGTCCGGGTCCGACTCCTGCTCCGAGGCGGCCAGATCGTCCCAGCCGGGCGGCTGCGGCAGCCACGGGTCGGCAGGGGCTGACCCGTCGGCGCGCACGGCCGGGGAGAAGCCGGCCGACGCGGCGCCGGCCACCCAGGGCAGCGGGACGCGGCAGCCGTCCCGCCCGGGGTCGGTGCCGCCGGAGCGGTGGAAGATCGGGTCGACCCGGGCCCGCGCGGGGAGGTCCTCGACCTCCGGCAGGCCCAGTTCCTCTCCGAGGTAGAGGTAGAGGACGCCGGGTAGCGCCGCCACCAGCAGGTGCGCGGCCCGGGCCCGGTTCCGGCCGAGCCGGTAGTCGGGGCGGGAATGCGGCCAGCGGGCCCGTTCCCACTCGTTGCCGCCCTTCTCGGGGGGCTGCTCCCGCGAGTAGCGGGTCACCTGACGGACCACGTCGTGGTTGGTCAGCACCCACGAACTCGGCGCCCCGGTCAGGTCCGAGAACGCCAGCTCCCGTTCGATGACCCGACGCCAGGGCCCCTCCCGCCAGGCCACGTGCAACGGCTCGAAGGCGAAGGCGGCGTGCAGCTCGTCCGGCCGCACGTACAGCGGTAGCCGTTCCCGGCGCCCCACCCACGCCTCGGCCACGAAGACGCGCGGCGGGTCGTAGGAATCGGCGAGCGCCCGCCACGCCCGGTAGACCTCGTGCACGTCGTCCTGGTCCCAGCCGGGGTGGGCCTCGGTGCGGCGGTCGGCGCCCAGCGCATCGGGTAGTCCGTGGGCCTTGGCCAGACCGTGGGCCACGTCGACGCGAAAACCGTCCACGCCGAGGTCGAACCAGAACCGCAGGACGTCCAGCAGTTCGACGTGCACCTGCGGGTTCGTCCAGTCCAGGTCGGGCTGGGCGGGGGAGAACAGATGCAGGTACCACTCGCCGGGTTCGCCGGTCATTGGGTCGGTCGTACGGGTCCACGCCGGGCCGCGGAACGAGCTCTCCCAGTCGTTGGGCGGCAGCTCGCCGCGCGCACCGCGGCCGGGACGGAACAGGTACCGGGCCCGGGTGTCCGGGTCACCGGCCAGGGCCGCCTGGAACCAGGGGTGCGCATCGGAGGTGTGGTTGGGCACGATGTCGAGCAGCACCCGCATGCCGACCGCATGGGCCTCGGTCACGAACTGCCGGGCCTGGTCGAGATCGCCGTAGCGGGGATCGACGGCGCGGTAGTCGCTGACGTCGTACCCGGCGTCGACCATCGGTGACGGGTACCAGGGGTTGACCCAGACGGCGTCGACGTCCAGGGCGGCCAGGTGGCCCAGCCGCGCCCGCAGCCCGGCGAGGTCGCCCACCCCGTCGCCGTCCCCGTCGGCGAAGCTGCGCAGCAGCACCTGGTAGACGACCGCGGTGCGCCACCACTGGGGATCGGTCGTCGGTGGCTGCCGCGGATGGTTCACCGGAGCACTGTTTCCGCGCGGGACCCTGCTCAATCGTGCCGAACGAGACGACGAAACCGGGTGTGAGTCCGTCGCCGATCCGGTGTCCAACTCACGTGTCCCCGAAAGTCGGGGACCGGTGCCCGTCCCCCCGACGGCGCTCGCGTCGTCGAGCCGGCCGGGGGGTACGGGCGAGCCCGGCGGCCGTCCGGTCGCCGGCTGCGCACAGGATGAAGAGGAATCGTGAAACTAGGAAACCGTCTGGCCGCCGAGTTCATCGGAACGTTCTGGCTGGTGTTCATGGGCTGTGGTGCGGCCGTCCTCGCGGCCAAGGTGGACGGTGAACCCGGCGTCGGCATCGGCTATCTCGGGGTCGCGCTGGCCTTCGGTCTCGCCGTGCTGACCATGGCGTACGCGGTCGGGCACATCTCCGGCGGGCACTTCAACCCGGCCGTCACCGTCGGTCTCTGGCTGGGTCGTCGGTTCGCGGCCAAGGACGTCGCGCCGTACGTCCTCACCCAGGTGGTCGGGGCCGTCGTCGCGGCCGGACTGCTCTCCGTCGTGGCCCGCGGCCGGAACGGATTCGAGACGCCCAGCGGGCCGGGGGCTTTCGCGACCAACGGGTTTGGCAGCAATTCGCCGGGCGGCTTCTCGCTGCTGTCCGGACTGATCGTCGAGGTGCTGCTCACCGCGCTGTTCGTCTTCGTCATCCTCTCGGTCACGGACACCCGTGCGGAAAAGGGTTTCGGGCCGCTGGCCATCGGCTTCACCCTGACGGTGATCCTCCTCGTCGCCATCCCGGTCACCAACGGGTCGGTGAACCCGGCCCGGTCGACCGGTCCCGCGCTGTTCGCCGGCGGCGAGAGTCTGTCGCAGCTGTGGCTTTTCTGGTTGGCGCCGCTGCTGGGTGCGGCCGTCGCCGGCCTGTCGTACCGGTTCGTCACCGGGGCCGTCGGGGCTGCGGAACCGGAGCTCACCCGCCGCTGAGACGCCGGTGGCGGATCCCCGGATATATCTGGTCCGGGGACCACCGCGGGCATATCCGTGAGCCGACCCGGGCGATATTATCTCAGTTCCGCAATACGGAAGATGCATTCTGTGATGCAGAAGGGATGGGTCGACATGGAACGTCCGCGACCAGTGGCGGTCGCCTGGGAGTGGCAGCTGCAGGCGGCCTGTCGGGGCATGGACGTCGAGGTGTTCTTCCACCCCGATCGGGAACGCAATCCGTATCGCGCGCAACGTATCTCGCAGGCCAAGCAGATCTGCGGCGAGTGCCCGGTCATCGCCCAGTGCCGCGCCCACGCGCTGTCCGTCTGCGAATCCTTCGGGGTGTGGGGCGGGCTGTCCGAGGACGAGCGGGCCGGCATCCTCGGGGTCCGATCCCTGCTCTACCCCGGCCAGGCCCGGACCCCGGCGGCCGGCTGACCGACGGCCCGCGTGCGCAGCACCGTCACAGGATCCGGACCGCCCGCCAGCTCGCGAGAGTGCCCGGATCCCCGGACTCGACCGCCGCCGGCGACGGCCGGTTCCAGACCCAGCGGTAGAGGGCGTCGCTGTCCCCGCCGACCACGGCGTCGGCCTTCGTGTCGGCCGGGACGTCTCCCGTCGTCCGGGTCCGCTCGCCGCCGAACTCGACGAGCCAGGACGGGCCGTCGGTGCAGGCCAGCAGCAACCTCCCGGGCCGGGACGTCGCGAAGCCGGGTTCGGTGGCGAACCCACCGACCAGCTCGGTCAACCCGTCCTGCGCGAACTGCGGGGCGAACGCAGTGACCGGACCGCCGCCCGCCAGCTCGACATCGAGCCGGTGGACGGCGGTCTCGTGGGCCTGGCGGTGGATCCAGAACCGGCGCGGCGGCACCCCGGGCAGGAACGTGAAGCAGGCCAGACCGTCGGTGACCTGGCCCAGCAGTGTCGTCAGTGCGTGCGCGCCGTCCCGGATCCAGCCCGGCAGCTCGGCGTCCGGCAGGCCGTCGGGCCAGAACGCACTGCTGCCACCGGTCTCGTTGGTGGGCAGGGCTCGGCGCACGACGTCGGCCGACCACCGGTGCACCGCGCCGGTGTGGGTGACCACCGTGCGGACGTCCCACTCCAGGCCGGGCACCCGCGCATCCCACCCGGCTCGCTGGGCGGCGGCGACCATCAGGTCGGCGTCGTCGGTGATCTGGGCGAGCAGGGACTCGGGCTTCATGGCGGAGATCATCCCGATCCCGACGGCCGGGCGACGACCGGGGTGCCGGCCGGCCGGGTCGGGGCCGGACGACGTCAGGGCGTCGGCATCCCGCCGTCGACGTGCAGCGTGGCTCCCACCACGTACGAGGACTCACCGCTGGCCAGGAAGACGAACGCCGGGGCGAGTTCGGCCGGCTGCCCCCAGCGCCCGAGATAGGTCTGCTCGCCGGCCGACGGCAGGTCCTCGGGTGCCTGCCCGCCGGCCGGCTGCAGCGGCGTCCAGATCGGACCCGGGGCGACGGCATTGACCCGGATGCCCTTCGGCGCCAGCTGCGCGGCCAGACCCTTGGCCAGGTTGTTCACGGTGGCCTTGGTCGCGGCGTAGTGCACCAGGTTCGGCGACGGTGCGTACGCCTGGATCGAGGTGGTGTTGATGATCGTCGAGCCCGGCGGCAGGTGGGGGACCGCCGCCTTGGTGATGCGGTAGGTCGCGTAGACGTTGGTCTTGAACGTCTCGTCGAACTCGTCGTCGTCCAGATCGGTGATCGAGTCGACGTTCTGCTGCTTGCCGGCGTTGTTGACCAGGATGTCCAGACCGCCCAGGCCGGCGACGGCCTTGGCCACCAGCTCCTCGCACCAGTGGCGCGACGTGATGTCGCCGGGCAGGGCCACCGCCTTTCGCCCGGCGTCCTCGATCAGGCCGACGATGCGCTGCGCGTCCTGCTCCTCCTCGGCCAGGTAGGAGATGGCGACGTCGGCGCCCTCCCGGGCGAAGGCGATGGCCACGGCCGCGCCGATGCCGGAGTCGCCGCCGGTCACCAGGGCCTTACGTCCGGCCAGTCGACCCGAGCCCCGGTAGGACTGCTCGCCGTGGTCGGCGGGGACGTTCCGGGCGAGTTCGGCGTCCGTCCCGGCGCCCTCCAGGTACTGCTCGTCCGGCTTGCGGTCGGCGTAGAGGGTGGTCGGGTCCTGCATCGTGTACTGGTCGATCTGCTGGTCGCTCATGGGTCGTACGAATACCCGGCCCGATCGTCCTGATAACCCGGCGAAGCCAGGAAACGATCGGTGTCACTCACGCCCGGACGAGGGCCGATCCGGCCCACCGGGGCTCGCGGCCGAGGAGCTGTCCGAGCAGGGGGTCGGTCCCGGCGAAGTAGCCGGCCGCCGCCGCCTGGAACATCCCGAGGGTGAAGTGCGCCATGCCCTCCGGCCGGCCGGCGGCGATCTGTCCGGCGACCCAGGCGTCGGCACCGATGGTCTTGACCCGGACGGGCCGGCCCGCGCTCTCGGTGGCGGCGGCGGCGAGATCGGCGAAGGTGGGTGCCGCCGGCGCGGTGAGGGTGACCGGTCCGTCGTAGCCGGTCCCGGCGGCGAGGATGACGGCGGCCGCCTCGGCGGCGTCCTCCCGTGCCGTCCACGAGACCGGCCCGTCCAGCGGGATCTCGATGACGCCGGTCTCCCGCCAGGGCCCCGCCAGCCAGGCGAGGCTGTGCGCGTAGAAGCCATTGCGCAGCGACGTCCAGGGCAGCCCCGATGCGGCCAGCAGGCCCTCGGTGGCGGCGTGGTCACGGGCGGGGGCGAACGGGCTGTCCGCCGCGGCGCCCTGATGGCTGGTGTAGAGGATGCGGCCGACTCCGGCGGCCACGGCCGCGTCGATCGCGGTGCGGTGCAGAGTGACGGCGTCGGCATGCGGGTCGTTGGACGAGACCAGCAGGAGTTGGTCCGCGCCGGCGAATGCTGC
Source organism: Nakamurella flava (assembly GCF_005298075.1). Classification (NCBI taxonomy): domain Bacteria; kingdom Bacillati; phylum Actinomycetota; class Actinomycetes; order Nakamurellales; family Nakamurellaceae; genus Nakamurella; species Nakamurella flava. Next base: position 16,861 of record NZ_SZZH01000005.1, on the reverse strand, counting down.
GGGCAGCGAGGCCGGATCGCCGTAGTCGGCCCGGCGCACCTGCACGCCCCGGTCGCGAAATCGTTGTGCCGCCGCAGGTTCGCGGCTGGTGACGACGATCCCGGCGGGCGGGACGCGCGTGAGCAGGTGGTCGACGGTGGCCCCGTTGAGGGCGCCGGTGGCTCCGGTGACGACGATCATCAGATCTCCCCAGGTGTTATCAGCGTTAATGTTGCGACAGTAGCATCGATAACATCAACGGCAACAGAGCGTTGTTATCGTTGTTCCGTGCCTGATCCGACCAGTCCCCGGGACGAGACCCGCATCCGCATCGTGACGGTCGCCGCCGAGCTGCTGGAGCGGGGCGGTGCCGCCGCGCTGACCACCCGGGCGGTGGCCCAGGCCGCCGGCGTGCAGGCGCCGACCATCTACCGGTTGTTCGGGGACAAGGACGGTTTGCTCGAAGCGGTGGCCGAGCACGTGATGGGCGCCTACGTCGCGGGCAAAGCAGCCACGGTCGCCGCGGCGGTCGCGGCCGGCGTAGACCCGGTGGAGGAGCTTCGCACCGCCTGGTTCACGCAGATCCGCTTCGGGATCGAGCATCCCGAGCTCCACGCCCTGATGAGCGATCCGGAACGGGGACGGCGTTCGGCCGCCGCTCAAGCGGGGTGGCAGGTGCTGCGGGAGCGGGTGGTGCGGGTGGCCGCCGCCGGACGGTTGCGGGTGCCCGTCGACCGGGCGATCGACATGATCGGCGCGGCCGGCAACGGCGCGGTGCTGGCCACGCTGTTCCGCCCGCCGGCCGAGCGGGATCCGGGGCTGCCGGCGGCGATGTGGGAGGCGGTGGCGGCGCAGATCCTCGTCGCAGCAGCCGATGAGGGACGGTCCGACGGGGGAGCGTTGGTGGCAGCGATCTCCCTACGGGCGGCCGCATCCGAGCTCCCGGCCCTGAGCGACGGGGAGCGGGCGGTGCTGGTCGAGTGGCTGGATCGGGTGGCCATCGCCCTGGCCACGCCGCCCGCCTCCTGAACCGTCCCGGTGCTCGGAAACCGAGTCGGGTAGGACGCCCGGCCAGGCCCCACGCGACTGGGCGGAACATGCCGTCTTCTCGACGTTTTTTCGACCGGGTTTACCAAGTCGCGGCGGAGGTCGGGAGTCGGGGAGAACCGGTTCGGTCCAAGACGATCCGGGCGGGTCAGCCCACTTCGGCCAGGAGGCGCTGGGCCCGCTGCGCGACCGGCAGGTCGACGAAGTGGCCGGACGGGGTGCGGGTGGCGGCCTCGCCGGCGGCGGTGAAGGCGGCGAGAACCTCGGTGGCCCAGGCCCGCTCGTCCTCGCTGACGCCGAAGACCGAGCGGACCGGGCTGAGCTGCCGGGGGCTGAGCAGGGACTGCCCGGCGAAACCGAGGTCCTTGGCCGCCTGGGCGTGGGCGACCAGGCCGTCGGCGTCGTCCAGTCGGGTCCACACGCTGTTCACCGGCCCGGGCAGGCCGGCGGCCCGGGACGCCACCACCAGGGTGGCCCGGGGGAGGGCGAGACCGAGAGCAGTATCCGCGCAACCGAGATCCCTGCACAGGTCGACTCCGCCCAGTCCTAGTCGCGTGACCAGTGGGTGCCGGGCGATCTGCGGGGCGGCCAGCAGGCCGGCCGCCGACTCGATGGCCGGCAGGGTGGCGACCAGATGCGGGAGTTCACCGGCCAGAGCGTCGATCTGGTCGGGGGTTTCGACCTTGGGCACCCGGACGTGGGTCAGCACGTCGGCCAGGGCGGCGACGTCCCTGAACCCCTCGTCCGAGCCGACCGCGTTGACCCGGACCCACACCTGCGGCCCGGTCGGGATCTCCCGGGAGCGGGAGCGGAGGAACTCACCGACCGCGTCGCGGGCGGCCGGTTTGGCGTCGAATGCGACGGCGTCCTCCAGGTCGAGGACGATCGCGTCGACCCCGCTGGTCAGGGCCTTGGCGAACAGGGCGGGCCGGTCACCGGGGACGAACAGCAGCGTGCGCGCGACAGGCGAGGTTGCACTCACAGCGTTCCTTCTTCCCGCAGACGGTGGATCTCGTCGACCGAGCGGCCGAGTTCCTTGACGTAGATCTCCTCGTTGTCCGCGCCGAGAGCCCGTCCGCCGTAGGCGATTCCGCCCGGCGTCTCGGACATCCGGAACATGACGTTCTGCATCCTGAGCGGACCGAGGTCCTCGTCGTCGATGGTGGTGATGATGTCCCGCTCGATGACGTGCGGGTCGTTCATCAGATCCTCGACCGTGTAGATCGGCGCCAACGCGGCCCCGACCCGCTCGAACTCGCTGACCACCACGGACAGTGGGCGTTCGCCGATCCATCCGCCGACCCAGGCGTCGAGGTCGTCGGCGTGCTGCACCCGCTCGCCGGCGTTCTGGAACCACGGTTCGTCCACCACCTCCGGATGACCGACCAACCGCAGCACCCGCTGCGCGACCGACAATGAGGACGTCGACACTGCCACCCAGCTGCCGTCCGCGGTCAGGTAGGTGTTCCGCGGGGAGTTGTTGGGAGAGCGGTTGCCGTGCCGGCCGGGGACCTCGCCGAGCTGGTCGAAGACCGTCGGTCCGGGCCCGAGGACCAGCAGCAGCGGCTCGAGCAGCGAGAGGTCGATGACCTGGCCCTTACCGCCGCGCTCGCGGTGCAGCAGGGCCAGGGTGGCGGCGTAGGCGCCGGCGAGCGCGGCGGTCCCGTCGGCCAGGCCGAACGGCGGGAGGGTCGGCGGTCCGTCGGGTTCGCCGGTCATGTGGGCCAGCCCGCTCATCGCCTCGATGAGGGTGCCGAACGCGCGGCGCTGGGCGGCCGGACCGCCCTGCCCGAACCCGGTGACCCGCAGGACGATCAGGCCGGGGTTGATCTCGTGCAGCACATCGGGCCCCAGGCCCCACTTCTCGAACACGCCGGGGCGGAAGTTCTCGATCAGCACATCGGCGGTGCGGACCAGCTCCAGGAACAGTTCGCGCCCCTCGTCGGTCGACAGCTTCGCAGTCACGGTGCGCTTGTTGCGGCCCAACGTCTTCCACCACAGCCCGATGCCGTTCTTGCTCCAGCCGTGGGTGCGGGCCGAGTCACCCTCCGGGTGCTCGAGTTTGATGACGTCGGCCCCGAAGTCGCCCAGCATGGTGGCGGCCAGCGGCCCGGCGTAGACGGTGGCCGCGTCCAGGACGCGGAAGCCGGTCAGCGGTCCGCGGGGGCGACGCTCGGACCTCTCGAAATCGGCAGTGCTGTCGGGGCTCTCGGTGGCCGACGGGTGGGTCATGACGGACTCCCTGGGGATGGGCGGTGGGGGGTGTGCGCGCGGGAGGAGTGGGGGCGGGGGGGGGGCGCGGGGGGGGGGGGGGGGCCCCGCGGGGGGGGGGGGGGGGGGCCGGGGGGGGGGGGGGCCCCCCCCGGGCCCGGTCGGTTCGGCGGATCAGGCGTGGAAGGGGATGACGCCGATGGCCAGCGAGACGGCCAGCATGGTCAGCGAGCAGACGACGGCCCGCCAGATCACCTTCTTGTGATGGTCGGCCAGGTCGACCTTGGCCAGCGAGATGAGCAGCAGCATGGCTGGGACCAGCGGGCTGGTCATGTGGACCGTCTGCCCGATGATCGAAGCCCGGGCCATCTCGACCGGGGCGATCCCGAAGTGCGCGGCCGCCTCGTTGAGGATGGGCAGGACACCGAAGTAGAAGGCGTCGTTGCTCATGAAGAAGGTCAGCGGCATCGACAGCACACCGGTGATGACGGCGAAGTACGGACCGAGCGGCTCGGGCACCGCGTTGACGATGAACGTCGCCATCTGCTCGACCATGCCGGTGGCGGACAGCACCCCGACCAGGACGGCGGCGGCGAAGACCATGGACACGACCGCGACGATCGACCCGGCGTGCGCCTTGATGCGATCGCTCTGGTCCTGCGGCTTGGGGAAGTTGACCATCAGGGCCAGCGCGGCGGCGGTCATGAAGACCAGGGACAGCGGGAGCTTGTCCAGGCCCAGGGCCACCAGCAGGGCGATCGTGAGGCCGAAGTTGAACCAGATCAGCTTCGGTCGCAGGGTCGGCCGGTTCGGGTCCAGGTTGGGGGTGTCGTCGTCGGCCGGCAGGTCGGGCAGGTCGTTGCCACCGGTCGCGGAACGGGGGACGTCGGTGCCGCCGCCGGTGCTCACGGTGCCGGTGTCGGGGCCGGCCACCGCGCCGACCAGGGAGAGCTCCTCGGCGACGATCTCCAGCGAGTGCCCCTTGCGGGCCAGCCGCTTGCGCTCCGACCGGCCGAGCTGCCAGGCGAGGACGATGACGACCGCCATCGCGGCGATCATGCCGGGGACCATCGGGTTGAACAGCTCACCGGGCGAGACGTTCAGGACGGTCGCGGCGCGGACCGTCGGCCCGCCCCAGGGGACGATGTTCAGCACGCCGTTGGCCAGGTTGGCGACCACGGTCAGCACGACCGGGCTCAGACCCAGCCGGCGGTAGATCGGCAGCAGAGCGGACACGGTGATGATGAAGGTCGTCGAGCCGTCGCCGTCGAGGGAGACCAGGCCGGCCAGCACCGCGGTGCCGATGACGACCTTGACGGGATTGTTGCCGGTGACCCGGAGAATGAAGCGGATCAGCGGATCGAAAAGACCCACGTCGATCATCAGACCGAAGTAGATGATGGCGAAGAACAACAGCGCCGCGGTCGGCGCGAAGTCCTTGATGGCTTTGGTGATGGCACCGGGCAGGCCGCCCTCGATGTCGTCCGCAACCCCGGTGGCCAGGGCGATCAGGCCGAAGCCGAGCGGGACGATGATCAGGGCGACGGCCGGCGTCAGCTTCTTGGCCAGGATCAAATACATGAACACGGCGATCATGGCAAAGCCGAGGAAGATGAGCATCGGTGCCCCTCCAGGTCGGTCATCGGAATACGAGAACCGTAGGAAGAAGGGGTGTCACCGGTCACGCTTGCGTTCGCAACTCACGCGCGGGAAAACAACGGAACTTGTGGTCGTTGTGGTCACGGCCCCACTCGCCCGGGGTCGGTAAGGAATGCCGCTACCGGTCGACCGGTAGCGGCATACCTTACCGACCAGGAGTCGGCTGCCAGGCCCCCGACGGCGTGGCAGCCGATCCCGTCAGCTGGCCTGGACCGCCGTCCGCTGGACGGGCAGCGCGGCCACGTAGCGATCCATGAAGGCGTCGAAGCCGGCCACGTCGGCCGGGTCCGGCTTGACCTCGTCGACCTGCGCGTCGGCGAAGACGGACGTGGCCAGGTAGTCGGCCAGCGACTGGTTCTCGCCGTGGCGCACGGCGTAGGCGGCGAGCACGGCCATGCCCCAGGGGCCGCCCTCGGAGGCGGTCTCGCCGACCGACACCGGGGCGTCGATGGCCGCGGCCAGGAAACGCTGGGCCACGCCCTTGGTGGTGAACAGGCCGCCGTGCGCGAACATCGAGTCCAGGCCGACACCCTCGTCCCGGGTCAGCACGTTCATCCCGAGCCGCAGCGTGGCCAGCGCCGAGTAGAGCTGGGTGCGCATGAAGTTGGCCAGCGACAGCGTGCTGTCGGGGGTGCGGAAGTACAGCGGGCGCCCCTCCTCCAGTCCGGTGATGGGCTCGCCGGACAGGTAGTTGAAGGCCATCAAGCCGCCGCCGTCGGCGTCGCCGTCCAGCGCCGCGTGGAACAGGGTCTCGAAGACGGCGGAGGTGTCGACCGAGGCACCAGCCGCGGCGGCGAACTCGGCAAACACGCCGGCCCACGCGTTCAGCTCGCTGGCCCCGTTGTTGCAGTGGGCCATGGCGACGAGGTCGCCGGCCGGGGTGGTGACCAGGTCCAGTTCGTCGTGCACCCGGCTCAGCTCGTTCTCCAGCACGACCATCGCGAAGATCGAGGTCCCCGCGCTGACGTTGCCGGTGCGCGGCGCGACCGCGTTGGTGGCGACCATGCCGGTCCCGGCGTCGCCCTCGGGCGGACAGACCGGGGTGCCGGCGGCCAGCGACCCGGTCGGGTCGAGCAACCGGGCACCCTGCTCGGTGAGCGTCCCGGCCGGCTCCCCGGCCCGCCGGATGGCCGGCAGCAGATCGGTCAGGCTGTGTGACAGGGCCGTTCCGGAGACCAGATCGTCGAACTGGCCGACCATCGTCGCGTTGTAGGTGCCGCTGGCGATGTCGATCGGGAACATGCCGCTGGCGTCACCGATGCCGAGCACCTGCTCACCGGTCAGCTTCCAGTGCACGTACCCGGCCAGGGTGTTGACGTGGGCGATCCGGCCGACGTGCTCCTCGCCGTCCAGTACCGCCTGGTACAGGTGGGCGATGCTCCAGCGGTGCGGGATGTTGTGCCCGAACAGCGGGCTCAGCTTCTCCACCGCCGCGCCGGTGTTGGTGTTGCGCCAGGTGCGGAACGGCACCAGCAGCTCGCCGGCGTCGTCGAACGCGAGGTAGCCGTGCATCATCGCCGAGACGCCCAGGCCGCCCAGCGAGGTCACCGCGACGCCGTACCGGTTGCGCACATCGGCGACCAGATCGGCATAGCACTCCTGCAGGCCGGTCCACACCGCGTCCAGCGAGTAGGTCCAGAGCCGGTCGACGAACTGGTTCTCCCAGCTGTGGCTGCCCACCGCCAGCGGGGTGTGGTGTTCGTCGATGAGCACCGCCTTGATGCGGGTCGATCCGAGCTCGATGCCCAGGACGGCCGTGCCGTCGGAGATCGCCTGCGGCACTGCGGGTTCACTCATGTCGTTTCCTTCGGTTGCGATGTCGGTCTGCGGGAGGACGGAAAAGTCGGCCGTCAGAGGCCCTGGGCCAGGCGGTGGTAGGCCTGGTTCCACCGGACCTCCTTGGCGAAGCCGCGGGTGGTGGTGTCGCCGTCGATGACGAGCAGCTCGACCCCGAGGATGGTGGCCAGATCGTCGACCTCATCGGTGGTCAGCGCGGTGGACAGCACGGTGTGGTGGGGGCCGCCCGCGGTCAGCCAGGCCTGGGTGGAGGTGCGGAAGTTGGGCTGCGGCCGCCAGATCGCCCGGGCCACCGGCAGTTTCGGCAGCTCGGCATCCGGCGGCACGACGTCGACCTCGTTGAGCACCAACCGGAAACGGTCGCCCATGTCGGCGATGCCGACGATGACGGCCGGCCCCGGTTCGGCGTCGAAGACCAGCCGGACCGGGTCCTCCCGGTCGCCGATGCCCAGCGGATGGATCTCGCAGCTCGGCCGGCCGGCCGCGATGGTCGGGCAGACCTCCAGCATGTGGGCGCCCAGGATCTTCTCCTCACCCGGGACCAGGTGGTAGGTGTAGTCCTCCATGAACGAGGTGCCGCCGGGCCGGCCGCGGCCCATCGCCTTGAGCGTGGCGAGGATGACCGAGGTCTTCCAGTCGCCCTCGCCGCCGAACCCGTAGCCGTCGGCCATCAGTCGCTGCACCGCCAGTCCGGGCAGCTGACGCAGGCCACCGAGGTCCTGGAAGTTGGTGGTGAACGCGCCGAACCCGCCGTCGGACAGGAACTGTCGCAGCCCCGCCTCGATGCGGGCCGCGTAGCGCAGCGATTCCCGCTGATCCCCGCCGGCCCGCAGCGCCGCGGCCAGTGTGTAGGTGTCCTCGTACTCGGCGACCAGGTCGTCGATGGCGGCGTCGTCGACGGCGTCGACCACCGCGACGAGATCGTTGACCCCGTAGGTATTCACCGACACGCCGAAACGTCGCTGGGCCTCGACCTTGTCGCCCTCGGTGACCGCGACGTCGCGCATGTTGTCGCCGAACCGGGCCAGCGTGAGCGAGCGGACGGTCGCGGCGCCGCGGGCCGCGCGGACCCAGTCGCCCACCGCGGCCAGGGTGCTCTCGTCGCTGACGTGACCGGCGACCGTCTTGCGACGCACTCCAAGCCGGGTCTGGATGTAGGCGAACTCCCGGTCGCCGTGCGCGGCCTGGTTGAGATTCATGAAATCCATGTCGATCTCGGCCCACGGCAGCGCCTGGTTCGCCTGCGTGTGCAGGTGCAGCAGCGGCTTGCGCAGCGCCTCGAGACCGGCGATCCACATCTTGGCCGGCGAGAACGTGTGCATCCAGCAGACGACGCCGATGCACGAGTCGTCGGCATTGGCCTCCAGCATGATCCGGCGGATCGCGTCGGCCGAGGTGAGGACCGGCTTGACGAGCACGGTGGCGTCGATCAGCTTGCTGTCGCCGAGCTGACCGGCGATCGCGGTCGCGTTGTCGCGGACCTGCTGGACCACCTCCGGCCCGTACAGGCCCTGACTGCCGGTCAGGAACCAGATGGTGCCGTCGGCGCCGGCGGCGGGCATGGTGGGGCGGGGGGTGCTCATCGGGCGTGTCCTTGCATCAGGGGCTGTTGGCCGTAGGCGTTCTGGTAGCGGTCGTAGAGGGCGTCGATGTCGGCCGGGTCGATCGGATGCGGCTCGCCGGTGGCCCGGGCGACGGTGACGGCGTGGGCCACCTCCTCGCACATCGCCGCGGTCTTGACGGCGGCGCGCGCGGTGCGGCCGACCGTGAACGGACCGTGGTTGGCCATCAGTACGGCGTGCGAGCGGGACGAGCGCAGGGTCTCGACGATGCCGCGGCCGATCGAGTCGTCCCCGATGCGCGCGAAGGGACCGACGGGGATGGGGCCGCCGAACTCGTCGGCCATCATCGTCAGCACGCACGGGATGGGCTCACGCCGGGCGGCGAACGCGGTCGCGTAGGTGGAATGGGTGTGGACCACCCCGCCGACCCAGTCCAACTCGCGGAAAACGTAGGCGGCCGCGGCGGTGTCGGACGACGGAGCCCGGTCACCCTCGACGACGACGCCGTCGAGGTCGGTGACGATCATGGATGCCGGCGTCAGGTCCTGGTAGTCGACCCCGGACGGTTTGACGACCAGCAGGTCCGCTCCCGGCACCCGGGCCGAGACGTTGCCGGCGGTCCAGACGACCAGGTTCCAGCGGATGAGTTCGGAGTGAAGGGCGGCGACCTCGACGCGCAGTCGGTCGATCTCACGGCGGATGTCCGGGGTGATGGTCACCGGATCACCGGCCCGGGCCGGCGCGGTGGGCGCTGGGGGTGGTGCAAGCGTTCATCGCGAAGTGCGGGCGACGTGCGCCCGGCTCCCCTTCTCTCGGCGAGGCGCCGCGCAGGTCCGCGGCGCTGGTGAACCGGCCGAGCACCGCCGCACGTCCCGCAGGTGGGGACGGACGGCTGGTCGTCGACGACCGGGAACAGCTGGAAACCCGGCGGCCGCGGGTCGAGGACGGCCGCGCCCACCGGGTGCGGCGATGTTAGCGCTCACACTCCGGGCTGCCAAGGGGGAGTTCGACGGCAACGGTGGCCGGATCGTCAACCTGGCGGGCCGCCGGGCGCCCCGGTGATCAGCGAGTCGGGCGTCGCGGTGCCGCGAGCGCGGCCAGTCGTCGCTCCAGTTACCGGATCGAGACCTCCGTCGTCGTTCCGGGGGTTGACGAACCGATTGTTAGCGCTAACACTATGGCCGTGAGTCACCTGGCTCACCTCGAGCCGCCGCCGGCGAAACCAGTCCGGCGACCTGCCGAACCGGCGCGCATCCGGAATGTCCCGGGCCGCTCCACCGGACGGGCGGGCACGTCCCGCCCCGTCGGATGTCGGTCCGCACCGCTCGAGGCTCCATTCCTGGTTGGGAGAACAACGGTGTTCAAGAAAACGTGGGCGATCGCCGCGGCGGCGGGACTGGCCCTGACCCTGGCGGCGTGTGGAGGCAACTCCTCGACCGCCTCCTCGTCCTCGGTCACGTCGGACGGGACCAGCAAGGCATCCTCCTCGGCCGCCGCCTCCGGGTCGTCCGGCTCCAGCGGCGCGGCCCCGGCCAGCGGCGAGCTGCCGCCGATCGACCCCACGGTGCTCGACGGGGCCGTCATCGGCTTCGCCCAGGTGGGTTCGGAAAGCGGTTGGCGCAGCGCCAACACCGACGACATCAAGAGGGCCGCCGAGGCGAACAAGGTCGACCTGCAGTTCACCTCGGCCGAGGGCGACCAGGCCAAGCAGATCGCGTCGATCAAGACGTACATCACCCAGGGCGTCGACGTCATCGCCTTCTCGCCGGTCGTCGAGACCGGGTGGGACAGCGTGCTGCAGGAGGCCAAGGCGGCCGACATCCCGGTCATCCTCACCGACCGTGCCGTGGACTCGGACCCGAGCCTGTACAAGACCTTCATCGGATCCGACTTCGTCGCCGAGGGGGAGAAGGCCGCCAACTGGGCCAAGAAGGAGTTCGCCGACGCCAGCTCGGTGAACGTGGTCGTCCTGGAGGGCACCACCGGTTCCGCCCCCGCCAACGACCGCGCCACCGGATGGAAGAACGTCCTCGGCAGCGACACCAAGTTCAAGACCCTGGCCTCGCAGACGGGCGACTTCACCCGTGACGGCGGCAAGAAGGTCATGGAGGGCTTCCTGGCCGCGAACCCCGACATCCAGCTGGTCTACGCGCACAACGACGACATGGCGCTGGGGGCCATCGAGGCCATCGAGGCCGCCGGCAAGGTGCCGGGCAAGGACATCAAGATCGTCTCGATCGACGGGGTGAAGGCCGGCATGGAGGCCCTGGCCGCCGGCAAGATCAACTACATCGTCGAGTGTTCGCCGCTGCTGGGCAACCAGCTCTTCCAGGCGGCCAGCGCGGTGCTGAAGGGTGACACCATCCCGACCCGCATCGTCACCGTCGAGAGCGAGTTCGACCAGGCCCAGGCCCAGGCCGCCCTGCCCGACCGGCAGTACTGATCCGGCCCGGGACGGCGGCTGGCCGCCGTCCCGTCCGCCACCGGGGTCAGGCCTGACCGCCTCCCGCTCGGGAGGACCCCGCTCCGGCGCCGGGTCGGACCACCGTGTCCGACCCGGCGCCGTCGGCGGGCTGGGCCCCGCGGGTACCACGGAAGGAAGCGAGAGATGTCGACTCCACACACTGCGGTCACCGGTGGCCCCGGCGCCGCCCCGTCCACCCCCGTGGTGGACATGCAGGGCATCACCATCACGTTCCCGGGCGTCAAGGCGCTGCAAGACGTCGCATTCCGGCTCTTCCCCGGCGAGGTGCACTCGCTGATGGGTGAGAACGGTGCGGGCAAGTCCACCCTCATCAAGGCGCTGACCGGCGTCTACACCATCGACGGCGGATCGATCTCCGTCGGCGGGGAACCGGTGTCGTTCTCGGGGCCGGCCCAGGCGCAGGCGGCCGGCATCGCCACCGTCTACCAGGAGGTCAACCTCGTCACCAACCTGTCGGTGGCCGAGAACATCCTGCTCGGGCGAGAGCCCCGGCGTTTCGGCGGACTCGGGGGCATCGACTTCCGCGCCATGCGTCGCCACGCGGCCAGGGTGCTGGCCGAACTGAACCTGGACATCGACCCGGGATCGCTGCTGGGGGCCCATTCCCTGGCCGTCCAGCAGCTGGTCGCGATCGGTCGCGCGATCGACACCGACGCCAAGGTGCTGGTGCTCGACGAGCCCACGTCCTCGCTGGACATCCGCGAGGTCGCCGAACTGTTCCGCATCATCCGGTCGGTCCGCGACCGCGGAGTGGCGGTGCTGTTCGTCTCCCACTTCCTGGACCAGATCTACGAGATCTCCGATCGCATCACCGTGCTGCGCAACGGTGAGCTGGTCGGCGAGTACCTGGTGCAGGACCTGCCCCGGCTCCAGCTCGTGTCCAAGATGATCGGCCGCGAGCTGGCCACCCTGGACGCACTCGAGGAGGGGACGAAACGCGAGGCGCGCGAACGGGTCCCGGGCGCCGAGCTGCTGACCGCGCGCGGGGTGGGCAAGAGCGGATCCCTGCAGCCCTTCGACCTCGACGTCCACCCCGGCGAGGTCGTCGGCCTGGCCGGCCTGCTGGGCTCCGGCCGGACCGAACTGGTGCGGCTCCTCTACGGCGCCGACAAGCCGGACACCGGGGAAGTGACCGTGGACTCGCGCCCCACCCGGGTGCGTACCCCCCGGGTCGCGTTGGCCAACAAGATCGCGTTCGCCTCGGAGAACCGCAAGGCCGAGGGCCTGGTCGGCGATCTCAGCATCAGAGCCAACATCGTGCTGGCGATCCAGGCCGCCCGTGGCTGGGCGCGCAAGATTCCGCACCGTCAGCAGCAGGAGCTCGCCGAGAAGTACATCGCCGCCCTCGACATCCGGCCGGCCAACCCGGACACGCTGGTGCGCAACCTGTCCGGCGGCAACCAGCAGAAGGTTCTACTGGCCCGCTGGCTGCTGACCGAACCGCGGTTGCTGATCCTGGACGAACCCACCCGGGGCATCGACGTCGGCGCCAAGGCCCAGATCCAGAAGCTGGTGGCCACGCTCTCCGACGAGGGCATGTCGGTCATCTACATCTCGGCCGAACTCGAGGAGGTACTGCGGCTCTCGCATCGGGTGGGCATCATGCGGGACCGCCGGAAGATCGCCGACCTCGTCAACGACGGCCTGACCGTCGAGGAGATCATGACGACCATCGCCGGAGAGCCGACCAACCACCCGCCCGCAGAAGCGACCACGAGCACCACCACGGAGTCGGTCCGATGAAGAACCTGCTGTCCTCGCGCCTCGCCTGGCCCGTCCTGGTGCTGGTCGCCCTGCTCCTGGCCAACTTCGCCGTCAACCCGTCGTTCTTCGAGATCACCGTCCGGGACGGCAATCTCTACGGTCCGGTGGTCGACATCCTGCGCCGGGCCGCCCCCATCGTGCTCATCGCCCTGGGCATGACCCTGGTCATCGCCACCCGCGGCATCGACCTCTCGGTCGGCGCGGTCGCCGCGCTCAGCGGGTCGTGGGCATCGATGTCCATCATCTCCTCGGCCGACCGCGCCTCCGTCGGCGTCGTGCTCACCGCCGTCGCGGTCGCTCTGATCATGGCCCTGGTCGCCGGCGCCTGGAACGGGTTCCTGGTGTCCACCCTCGGGATCCAGCCCATCGTCGCCACTCTCGTGCTGATGGTGGCCGGACGCGGCCTGGCCCAGATCATCACCAACGAGAAGATCCTGTACCCGGACAACAGCCCGGCCTACAAGCTGATCGGTGGCGGATACCTGCTCGCGGTGCCGTTCTCGATCCTGCTGGCCGGCGCGATCTTCGCCCTGACGGCCATCCTCACCCGGCGGACCGCGCTCGGCACCCTCATCGAGGCGGTCGGGATCAACCCGGCGGCCAGCCGGCTGGCCGGGATCAAGGACCGCCAGATCATCTTCCTGGTCTACGTCTTCAGCGGCTTCTGCGCCGGCCTGGCCGGCCTGATGCTGACGTCCAACTCGACCTCGGCCGACCCCAACTCGATCGGTCTGTCCATCGAGCTGGACGCCATCCTCGCGGTGGTGATCGGCGGGACCGCGCTCACCGGTGGGCGGTTCTCGCTCGCCGGGACGCTCGTCGGCGCCTTCATCATCGAGACGATGGACGCGTTCGTCGTCATCGCGATCTCGGCCCGCAGCACCGACGTGTTCAAGGCGTGTGTCGTCATCGTGGTCTGCCTGCTGCAGTCGCCGAAGATCCAGTCCTGGCTGCGGGGACTGTTCACCCGTCGACGCCCGGGCACCCCGACCGGTCCGCCGCGCGCAGCCGGGTCCGCCGAGCCGGCCGGCGCGACACCCACCGGACCGGCCTCCGGCCCCGCCGTGAACCCCACCGAGCAGATGACGAGGACGTCATGACGATCACCGAGTCGGCCGTCGCCGCGGCCCGTCCCCGGCGCCGACGCTTCAGCCGCTACGCCCAGTACTCCACGGTCGGCATCACGGTCGCCCTGCTCGCCCTCATGCTCGTGGCCGGCAGCCTGCTGTACCCGAACTTCACCTCCGGGCAGGCGCTGCTCGACCTCCTCGGCAAGAACGTCTTCCTGCTGCCGCTGGCCGTCGGGATGACCTTCGTCATCATCTCCGGCGGGATCGACCTGTCGGTCGGCGCCATGATGGCGCTCGGCTCGGTGGTCGCCGCCACGCTGCTGCAGGCCGGCTGGTCGGCCCCGGTGGTCATCGTGGCGGTCCTTCTCATCGGGTCCCTGCTCGGCCTGCTGAACGGCGTCATGGTCAGCTACTTCGGCATCCAACCGTTCATCGCGACACTCGCCTCGATGTTCCTGGCCCGGGGGCTGTGCCTGGTCATCACCGACCGGTCGATCGCCATCGACAACCCGTTCTTCCAGACCATGAACACCGCCCACCTCGATCTGTTCGAGGTCACCTCGACCAACCTGCGCGGCAAGGTCCGGGTGTCCGACGTGTACACGACGCCGTCGGTCGTCATCGCGCTGGCCGTGCTGCTGACCGCCTTCGCGGTCCTGCACTACAGCCGCTTCGGACGCACCGTCTACGCGGTCGGTGGCAACGAGAGTTCCGCCCGGCTCATGGGTATGGCGGTCTCGCGGACGAAGATCTCCGTCTACGTCATCAGCGGCCTGTGCGCCGGTGTCGCCGGGCTGCTGTTCGCCTTCTACACCGCCTCCGGTGACCCGGTGGCCGGCATCGGGTACGAACTGAACGCCATCGCCGCCGTCGTCATCGGCGGCACCCTGCTGGCCGGCGGCACCGGCTACGTGCTCGGGTCGTTCCTCGGGGTGCTGGTGCTCGGGGTCATCTACGCGTTCAAGGAGTTCGACGGTGACCTGAACACCGGCTGGACGCGCGTGATGATCGGCGTGCTGGTGCTGTTCTTCATCGTGATCCAGCGTCTCGTTGTCCGCCGAACCTGAGGCCGTCGTCGACCCGGTGACGGCCCCGGCGGTGGTCCCGTTCCAGCGGGCCCGACCACCGGATCTCTACGACGTGGCCCGGTTGGCCGGCGTCAGCCATCAGACGGTCAGCCGGGTCGTCAACCACCACCCCCACGTCCGCGTCTCGACCCGGCACAAGGTGATGACGGCCATCGCCGAGCTGGGCTACCGGAGCAACGCGGCCGCCCGCACCCTGGTGACCCGGCGGTCGAACACCATCGGGGTGATTACCAGCGCCGCACCGCTGTGGGGGCCCATCGGCACCCTGGTCGCCCTGGAGCGGGCGGCCCGGGACACCGGGTTCGGCGTCAACGTGGCCGGCATGGCCAGTATCGACCCGGCCGTGGTTGACGCCACGCTCCGCAGGTTCGTCGACCAGGGCGTGGACGGGATCGTGGTGGTGGCCCCCGAGGCCGCGGTGAGCCACATCGCCGAACCGTTCGTCACCGACGTTCCCGTGGTGCTGGTCGCGGCCGGGGCCGAGCCCGCCGTCGGCGTGCAGATCGCCGCCGTCGACCAGGAGGGCGGGGCGCGCGCGGCCGTCCGGCATCTGGTCGACCTGGGGCATCGGGAGATCGCGCACATCTCCGGCCCCGAGCCCTGGTTCGACGCCACCGCCCGTCTGCGGGGGTGGCGCCGGGAGTTGTCGGCGCACGACCTTCCGGCCGAGGTGCTGCTGTCCGGCGACTGGAGTTCGGCGAGCGGGTACGCGGCCGGGGCCCGGTTGATCCGCCGTGGACCGGTGCCGACCGCCGTCTTCGTCGCCAACGATCTGATGGCCATCGGCGTGATCAAGGCGCTCCGCCACGGCGGCCTGCGGGTGCCGCAGGACGTCTCGGTCGTCGGCTTCGACGACATGCCGGGCGTGGACTTCCTCGCGCCGTCACTGACGACGGTGCGGCAGGACCTGGACGCGCTGGGTCGGCTCTGCATCGACATGCTCACCCGCGAACCGGGCTCGCCGACAGCCGCGCCGACCACCGTGCCGGCCGCCCTTGTCGTGCGCGGGAGCACGGCCGGACCGGTCCGGGACGCCGGGTGGGCGGCTCGCCGCCCGGACGGGCACACTGAGCCGCGATGACCATGCACCGCGCCCGTCCACCGGGCCTGTACGACGTCGCCCGGCTGGCCGGCGTGAGCCACCAGACGGTCAGTCGCGTCATCAACGACCACCCGAACGTCCGGCCGGAGACCAAGGAGCGGGTCAAGGCGGCGATCGCCGAGCTCGGCTACCGGCGCAACGCCGCCGCGCGGGCCCTGGTGACCCGACGGTCCAACACCATCGGCGTGATCACCAGCTCCTCCCCGCTGTGGGGTCCGATCGGCACGCTGGTCGCGGTCGAGCACGCGGCACGGAAGGCCGGTTACTACGTCAACGTGGCCGGCATGGCCAGCATCGAACCGGTCGCCGTCGACGCCGCCCTGCGCCGGTTCGTCGACCAGGGGGTCGACGGGATCGTCGTGGTCGCTCCCGAGGCGGCGCTGAGCCACATCGCGGACCCGTTCGTCACCGACGTCCCGGTGGTACTCATCGCGGCCGGCGCCGATCCGGCCCCGGGGGTGCAGATCGCCGCGATCGACCAGGAGGGCGGGGCACGGCTGGCGGTGCGCCATCTCATCGAGTTGGGACACCGGGACATCGCCCACGTCTCGGGCCCCGAGCCGTGGTTCGACGCGACCGCCCGTCTGCTGGGCTGGCGCCGGGAGCTGGCCGCACACGGCCTGCGGCCGGGACTGCTGCGGTCCGGCGACTGGACGGCGGCCAGTGGTCACCGCATCGGTCGGCAGCTCCTGCGGCGGGCGTCGCTGCCGTCAGCGGTGTTCGTGGCCAACGACCTGATGGCCCTCGGCCTGCTGAAGGCGCTGCACGATGCGAACATCGCTGTCCCGGAACAGGTCTCGGTGGTCGGATTCGACGACATGCCGGGGGCGGACTACTTCGAGCCGGCCCTGACGACGGTGCGTCAGGACCTGGACTCGCTGGGGCGCCTGTGCATGGACATCCTGCTCTCCGCGCTGAACGGCACGCCGGCGCCGCCGCCCGTCGTCCCGGCCACCCTGGTGGTCCGGGAGAGCGCCGGTCCGCCGGCCCCCCCGCCGGGGGGGGGGGGGGGGGGGGGGCCCCCCGGGCCGGGGGGGGGGGGGGGGCGCGCCCCCGGGGGGGGGGGGGGGGGGGGGGGGGGGTTGGGTCCTCGGGCT